>JAFGPV010000042.1 GCA_016936015.1 Pirellulales bacterium | reverse complement strand
TGATGAAACGCCGCATCGCAGGCTGGAATGCCGATTTCCTCCTGCAAGTGCTTACCGGAAACACAGTTAGTTTGCGATAGCCCTGGGTTGCGGGGGGACTCGGATACGCTGCCGGAAGTTTGATCGGTATTGCCGCTTCCGGGATGGGTTATTCTTTAACGTTGACGGGTATTCTTGAAATCGTTGGCGGCAGCGTTGTAGCGGGCGCAGGAGTCGGCATGTTAGACGCATGGATGGACAAGCGTAACATCTTTCAGGGGGCCATAGAAGGTGCTGTCTTTGGGCTGATTATGTCTCCAATATATGGCATTGGAGCCGGGGCTACGTTTAAACACGCTGGTCAAGTCGGTCCTGGGAAACAAACCGGTATCGGTCGTAAGCTCCTGAGGACGATTTGGGAGGACAGAGAATCGTTCAATGTTTCGCGTGATTTCTTCAATCGTTGGCGCTCCTTGTTTGGAAAAAGCCACGACTGGAGCATGGAACATATGATCTTCCCGCGACGATTATATCGTAACGGGGCAGGCCGCATGAACAAGATTCTTCAAGGCTTAGGCGACTCGGGAATGAACAGTTTTCTCGTTCCGCTCAAATTCAATAAATGGATGTATCGTCATCGGGCTGCGGAAGTTCTCATCAAGACTGGCTTCTATTCCACGGCATTTGCCGGAGAGTATCTGCTGTACAACTTGGCCAACCAATTAGGAGAAACGATCGCAAATACAATTTTTGGACCAGATAACGAGTAGTCTCTATCAGGAACAACAATATGTGGCCATTTTCACGACGATCGAAATTTCAGATGCCCAATTGGGATTATTTTCCAATGGAAGATGAGGAAAAGACATTGTCACTTTCTCTGGGCAGATGGGTCGTAACCGACGGCGCGTATTTCACCAAGGACTCGGTAGAAGTCGAACGCCTTACATTTCACGATGGCTTTTTAGACGTGACGCAAGATCCCGACGGACTTGAGTTGCTAACTTTAGGATACAAAGTAGAGACTCCAATAGCTAAGCGAGATGACAAAATACTTGTAATTGACTCCGGTGAAATGGTCTTTTGCTGCGTGGATGCATTCACACAGGGCGGAATCACCTTGACCAATCATCGCGAGAATTGTGCGCTTGATCGCGTGACTTATGCGTATTTCAAAGCCGCACGACTAGCTGGCAAGCATAGTAACGCTATGCTTATATATGATGCCAACCAAGATTGTATAGGGATTATTGCGCGCCCAAAGTGGGGCGATGGTGCGTATCGTTTGGAGTTTGAGAACGCAGGTGAATTTCAATTGCTTCGTGCTCATTTAGGAGAGAGTTGTTAATGTGTGATAGCCAACAAGAAGGAAACCGCATGCGATCGCTGATATGATTTTCGGCCCGGAAGACGATTGACCACCTGAAGGGAGCAAGCATAATGTGGCCATTTTCAAGACGAGAGAAGTTCCAAACGCCAACCTGGTTTTACCAAACCGTTATCGATAAACACACAACACTTTCACTTTCACCAGGTAGGTGGGTTGTGACGGACGGAGCACACTTCACAAAGGATTCCGTAGAGGTCGAACGGATTACGATTTGTGATGGCTTTCTGGATCTAAAAGACACTGACGATGGGATCGAATTGTTGACGATAGGATACAAAGCAAAAATACCAGAGGCAAGGCGAGATGATAAAGTGCTTGTCATTGACTCTGGGGATATGATCTTCTGTTGTGAGGATGCTTTTGTGCGAGGCGGAGTCACTCTGAAAGATCGTCGTATATGCTACGCATTCTTTCGGATTTATTATGCGTACTGGAAGGCCGAAAAGATGGCTGGCAGAGACAGCAGCACGATGCTTGTACATGATGCCACCCAGGATTGCATAGGCGTTATTGCTTGCCCAAGGTGGGGAGATGGCGCGTATCGTTTGGAGTTTGATAGTTCAGGCGAGTTCCAATTGCTTCGCGCTCATTTAGGGGAGAGTTGCTAATGCTCGATGACCTACGAGGACCAAACAGCCTGCGATATGGGGAAAAGAATTCATCCGAAGGACATTTTATACTATTTGTGCCTATCAAGGAAAAAGTGCTATGAGTAATGGCGAGAAAAACCGATCAGGCCCCCAAAACCCATGGCAAGAAGCCGCCATTGCCGTCTGCCGGTCTCCATTTCTATCAGTCAAATGCCCATTATGTGGCACGCTAGGTGTTTTAGGGAAGTGGAACCTTCTTCATGAGAAATCCCGCGAGATTTCAGTAGACCTGCATTGTTCAGCCTGTGGTTCACAGGAGAGTGTTCAAATAGAAATGCCTGACAATGCCTTCACAAATTATCCATTTGAACGGCTTCCTTTATTTGCCCAGACTATTGCGAAAGAAGTTGAATCGATTGCGATCCGTGTGCGACAGTATATAAAGTCGATGCCCGCCGCCGCGTTCACGACCCATCCGCTATGGGCGGAAGCCAAGTGGTCAGCAACGACCTATAAGTTTCATCCCACGAGCGAAGCGCCGCCGATCATGGGCCTGGTTTTTGAGAATGTCGAAGCGGGACTGGAAATTTTCCGCGAGGCCGAGCGGCAAATGAAACACGAGGACCGCTTTGAGGAAATTCGCGTCTCCATCATCGAGGGAGCGGTGCCCGGACAGGAACATCGACCGGGCTACAGCATACATATCTGTGCCGACCCCGACGCGATTGCCGCCCATGCCACCCTGGACGATTTTGTAGTTGATCCCACCGTTGTCCCTTTCCTTGGACAATGGAATCGCCATTACCCTGTGCCCGGCGAGCCGCCGATGCTGGCGAAATTCAAAGAGGAGTTTGAGAAGCACAAAGAGTTTCTTCTTGCTCCCACGATTCGCCGCGACGGGCAACTCTTCATGGAGCCGATGTTGGGGATCGTCAAAAATGTCATCTTTTTCCGCCAGTTATCAGACATCAACTCTCCAGATGACCCGGACGCGACCGCACTCCTGTTGCCGCAATTTATCACACCGCCTGTTTAAAAACGGTATCAGAGTCGCTGTGAACCCTTCATCCTCGATTTACCAGAACGACTTCTCGCAAGAGCGGCACAACTCGATCTCGTGCTGCCGGCCGGCGCGGTGCAGGCGGCGGACGGCCCGGTAGGCCGGGCCGTTCCAGATCTCCGTCAGCGAAGCGGCGGCGTCCGCCCGGCCGAGTTCGTGCTGGCCTTCATAATCGAGGCAACACAATGCCACGCGACCGTCGGCCAATACGGTCAAGGTCCGCCACAGCCGTGAACAGGGCTTGCGGAGCCGGTGACGGCCGTTGGTCGAAGTTCCATCCCCCCAATTGTGTATCTTATCAAAATAAAAACGATCGACAACCTCGGCCAACGCCTGCATCGTCCCCTCCCGATCGCCGGTGCTGCAACAGTTCACGCTGATCCGCAAGGGCGCCCGGGCGGCGTTGCGCAGGGCCGCCAGCCGGACGACGTTCTGTACCACCGTGTCGAATTTCAAGGGCGTCCGGATCGCCTCGAACTCCTCCGGGGTGGCGCCGTCGAAGCTGATTTTGATCTCGTCCAATCCGGACTGAATCAGGCCGCGCGACCGCTCTTCCGTCAGCAGCGAGCCGTTGGAAAAGATCTTTACCTTGGGAATCCCGCGTTGCTTGGCATACGCGATCCGCTCCTCCAGGTGCTTGTCCAGCAACGGCTCGCCGAAGTTGTGCAGGTGCACCTCGCGGCAACCGTGTTGGACGCACTGGTCGATCAGGCGGCGATACAGCGGCTCCTCCATCCGCACGATCGGTCGCTGCAGCCGCCGGTGCGGGCAGATCGTGCACCGGGCGTTGCAGGCGTTGGTGGTCTCGATTCGCACCACCGGCGGAAATCGCCCCCGAAGACACTCCATCGCCGCACCGGCCGTGCGGCAAACCGTTTGCGAGCTTATCGTCCGTAAAACGTCCATGCCTTTCCTTTCTTACTCCGAAACCCGAAACGGATCAATCGCAATCGGCTTCCAGGTCGGCCCAAATCAGCGGATGATCGGAGGCCTCGGTTTCGATGATCCCCGCGTCCCGGCACTTCAAACCGCGGGCAAGAATCCAGTCGATTCGATTCGGCGCCTTGCCGCCGAGCACCTTTCTGACAGGATCTATAACCATATTGTCCTTGAGAAGCCCGCGAAGCTGGGGATCTTGGGCAGTTGTGTTCAGATCGCCCAGCAACACCGCCGGCTCGCGCAACGAGAGAAACAAGGAAAGAACGATCCGCAGTTGGGCCTTCCGGTCGGTTTCGTGACGGCGATTCAAATGGGTTATTAAAACACGGATGGACCGATCCGAATCGTGAAGACCCGGCGGAACGACCGAGCAAAGAACCATATTCCGAAAGCTGTAATCCTTGTAGCTCGGCAAGGGGATGCGTTGCCAAGAATTTACAGACATCCGGCCGAGCATTCCGTTGCCCGATTCCCGGCAATACCATTGCCTTACGGCCGGGGCAAAGAGCCAGGCCATTTTCTGCCTCCGTCCCAGAAATTCCGCCTGGTCCACCCCGCCGAACAACCCGGGACCGCGGACCTCCTGGAGGGCCACAAAATCGAATCCCCGGAGCAACTCCGCAATCCGGTCCAAATCTTTCCGGCCGTCCAATCCCTTTCCTCCGTGGATATTCCAAGTGGCAAAGCGAATCACCACTCCCTCTCCCTCCGGGAGAGGGTCGGGGTGAGGGTTGGGGTTGGAGTACTGAGTACGGAGTACGGAATGCTGAGTGCCGGTCTCTGAATCCTGAACCCTGAACCTTGAATCCTTTTTTTCAGCCCTCACCCTAACCCTCTCCCGAAGGGAGAGGGGATTAGAGAGGAACTCCTCTCCCCTGATTTGTGTTCCTGCCGCCGGCCCCGTCGGCCGATGCTGCGACGCATGCCAAAGTAGTACGCCGACCACGAAAACGCCGAACGCCAACCAAATTCCTCGCCGTTTTTTCATATTGCCCTATTTTTCAAAAGACGCTATTTTACTAATGGTCTTTATAGAAAGGGGAAATCCTGATGATCGACGTCCGCAGCATTACCGACCTGCACCGGGAGACGATCCCGCGTTGGCACCGCCAGGAAATTGACAATCCGTACGAGGGCTTTTTGCACGTGGTGTGTCGGCAGCATCAGCAAAACTTTCGCTTATGGCACCATGAGGACATCGCCCGCAGCCCGGACGCCAGCGACGCCGACTTGGCCCAGGTCAAGCGGGCCATCGACCAACTCAACCAGCAGCGGAACGATTTGATCGAGCAGTTGGACGATTGCCTGATCCAACGGCTCCAGGCGCTGGACATAACGCCGGGGCCGGAGGCCCGGTTGAACACCGAGACGCCGGGGAGCGTCATCGATCGGCTGTCGATCCTCGCCCTGCGGCTGTTCCACATGGAAGAGCAGGCCTTTCGCGCCGACGCCGAGGAGGAGTTTGTCGCTAAAGTCAAAGGTCGGATCGAAATCCTCCAGGAGCAGCATCGCGATCTGAGCCGGTCGCTTCAGGAGTTGATCGACGACGTCTTTGCCGGTCGGAAACGGCTGAAACTCTATCGGCAGTTCAAAATGTACAACGACCCGACGCTCAATCCTTACATCTATAATTCCTCGCGCCGCTCCGCGGCGTAGGTCCCTTGCTTTTGTAGAGGCGGCTCCTGCCGCCGATAATTCGGAAAGACGCTATGCCACCCTCGGCGGCAGGAGCCGCCTCCTACAAAGGATCACCTCGCACGCCCGGCAGACGTCGTCGATTTGGATGGCTTCCATGTAAGTTTTTGGAGCGTGGCGGCGGCGCCGGGTGGGACCTTCGAAAAACGCCTTTTGCACGCACACGTGCCGCGGGCCGAACGGTCCGTGCCGCTTCGCCGGCCAGGGGCCGTAGAGGCCGACGCAGGGCGTGCCCGTCGCGGCGGCCAGGTGCAGCGGACCGGTGTCCGATCCGATAAACAGCCTCGCCCGGCGGGCCAGCGCGGCCAATTGTCCCAGCGTGGTCTCGGGCGCCAACCGCACGTGTCCCGGGGCGGCGGCCGCGATTTCCTCGGCCAACCGCCGCTCCGCCGGACCGGCCCACACAACCAACGCCGGCAAGTCCCATTTGTTCGCGAGATACTCGGCCACGGCGGCGTACCGGGCGGTCGGCCAGAGTTTCGACGGCCAGCCGGCCCCGGGATTGATCAGCGCGAACGGGCCGCCGAGCCGTATCGCCTGGAGCATGAAGCCCGCTGCACGGCGGTCTGCTTCGTGCTCGGGCAGATCGAACCGCACCGCCGGCGACGCAATCCCCAGCGGATGCAACAACCGGAGATTCCGCTCGATAATGTGCACCTCGCCGGTATCCACCACCTCGGTATTCAGCCAGGGAGTCAGTTCCCGGCCCCACGGCTTCCCGAAGCCGATCCGCCGCCGGGCGCCGGAAAGCCGCGCCAGGATCGCCGCCTTGAGCAGTCCTTGGGCCTCCAGGGCCACGTCGAACCGCCGGGAGCGCAAATGCCGCCACAGTCGCCACACGCCCCGGGGCGATTTGAGCCAACCCCGCTGCAAGGGAATCAATTCGTTGATGGCCGAATGCCCTTCCAGCAATGATCCCGCCCGGCCTTCGACCGCCCAGGCAATGTAGGCCCGGGGAAAATGATCTCGCAGCGCGCAGGCCAACGGCAGGGCCTGGATTACGTCGCCGATGGCGCTCAGCCGGACGATCAGGAAACGCGGTTCGGTCATGGGCCGGATTATACGGCCAGGGAAAAGAAATCCCCAATAGACATTTACCCCTCGCCGGCTTGGAAAACATTCCAATGGGGGGATACAATAGAAAAAGCCAAAATGGTTTGCGCGTCAAAAAATTGATTCAACCGCCCCGTCCAACGCCCCGCGATGGCAATCGCGGGGGTGATCGGCGCATCCCGCCCCCGGGATTGCCATCCCGGGGCGTTGGGTTGACGATGAAACATTGCACTATTTTTTTCCCATGCCTAAAGATCGCCCTCGGACGAATTCCATCTCTGCATTCCTGCCCATGACTCCGGCCGAAGTCGCCGCGCGGGGCTGGGACGCCGTGGACGTGGTCTTTGTCACGGGCGACGCCTACGTCGATCATCCCAGCTTCGCCATGGCGTTGCTGGGGCGCCTGCTCGAAGCGGAGGGATTCCGCGTGGCGATCCTCAGCCAGCCCGACTGGCGCTCCTGCAAGCCGTGGAAGACGTTCGGCCGGCCGCGGATCTGCTTCGCCGTCTCGGCGGGCAACATGGACTCGATGCTGAACCACTACACGGCCAACCGCAAGGTCCGCAACGACGACGCCTACAGTCCCGGCGGACGGATCGGCCTGCGGCCGGACCGGGCCACGCTGGCCTACTGCCAACGCGCCCGGGAGGCCTTCCCGGGCGTGCCGATCATCGCCGGCGGCGTCGAGGCCAGCCTGCGGCGGCTGGCCCATTACGATTACTGGAGCGACACGGTCCGCCGCTCGATTCTCCTGG
Source organism: Pirellulales bacterium (assembly GCA_016936015.1). Classification (GTDB taxonomy): domain Bacteria; phylum Planctomycetota; class Planctomycetia; order Pirellulales; family Thermoguttaceae; genus JAFGPV01. The sequence continues at coordinate 50,969 of JAFGPV010000042.1, read as the reverse complement.
ACGCCAAGGCCGACCTGCTGGTCTACGGCATGGGCGAGCGCCCCCTGGTCGAGATCGTCCGCCGCCTGGCGGCCGGCGAGCCGCTCGATCAGCTCCGCGAGCTCTGCGGCGTGGCGTATCGTTTGGGCGTCGTAGAAGCGGCATCTTGCCGCTTCACCGAGGAAGAGAAAATCCTCCCCAGCTATGAACAAGTCGCCGCCGACAAGTCGGCCTTCGCCGAGATGACGCGGCGGATCTTCGAAGAGACCAATCCGGACAACTCGCGATCTTTGGTGCAATTCCACGGGCGCGAGACGGTGGTGGTCAATCCGCCGGCCTGGCCGCTGACGGAGGCGGAAATCGACCGCGTTTACGGATTGCCGTTTACCCGTCGCCCGCACCCGAGCTACGGCCGGCGGAAGATCCCAGCTTTCGAGACGGTAAAGACCTCGATCCAGATCCTGCGAGGCTGTTTCGGCGGCTGCACGTTCTGCTCGATCGCCGCCCACGAGGGCCGGATCATCCAGAGCCGGAGCGAGAAATCGGTCCTCGAAGAGATCGGCCGCATGGCCGAACAGCCGGACTTCACCGGCGTGCTGAGCGACCTGGGCGGCCCGACGGCCAACATGTACGGCATGAACTGCGGCCGGCCCGAGGCCCGCAAAAAATGCCGCCGCATAAGCTGTCTCCATCCGGCAATCTGCCCGAACCTGGCCACAGATCACGGTCCGCTGCTGCGGCTGATGGAATCGGCCCTCAAGGCGCCCGGCGTGAAAAAGGCGCTGGTCGCCTCGGGCATCCGCATGGATTTGGCCCTGCAATGCCCCGAGTACATCCGGGCAATCGCCCGGCATCACACGGGCGGGCGGCTGAAAGTCGCTCCAGAACACGTGGATCCCAAGGTGCTTGGGCTGATGAAAAAACCACCGATCGGCGCGTTCGAGCAGTTTTCCAAGGCCTTTCAAAAGGCGTCAAAAACTTCGGGAAAAGAGCAATACCTCGTCCCCTATTTCATCGCCGGCCACCCGGGCTGCGACCTGCCGGCCATGATCGAATTGGCGCTCTACCTGAGAAAGCACAACCTCCGTCCGGAAAAGGTGCAGGATTTCATTCCCGGCCCGATGGACGTCGCCACCTGCATGTACCACACCGGGCTGGACCCCTTCTCGGGCAAGCCGGTCTTCGTCCCCCGCGGCGACCGCCAGCGCCGCCTGCAACGGGCCTTGCTCCAATACTACAAGCCCGAGAACTACCGCGACGTCCGCGCCGCCCTGGTCGAAGCCGGCCGCGAAGACCTCATCGGCAGCGGGCCGGAATGCTTGATCTCTGAAAGGTCTCCAAAAATCATCAAGGAACGGCCAAAAAAGAGATTGGCAAACCGCCAAACGAATTCCGGGTATCGACCCTATCGAAGATCGGCAAAACGCCGTTCTGCTTCATAATGTTTAATGCGGATCAATACCAACTCCTCGACTTCGGCAACGGCCGGCGGCTGGAACGGTTCGGCACGATCCTCCTGGATCGGCCCTGCCCCGCGGCGGAGCATGTCACTCCGGAGAATCCCGGCGCTTGGGACTTCGCCGACGCGCGATACGAGGAAAGCGGGCCGGACCGGGGAAACTGGCTCGCCGCCACGGAACTGCCCGAGCGATGGACCGTCGCGCACGGGAATCTGCACTTCGAGCTGAAACGCACGCCGCAGGGCCAGGTCGGCCTGTTCCCCGAGCAGGCCGAGAACTGGGACTGGCTGATAAAGAATGTCGAAGGTCGAGAGTCGAAAGTCGAAAGTCGAGATATGAAATCGACCCTCGACCCTCGACCTTCGACTCTCGACTCTCCTCCCTTAAAAATTCTCAACCTCTTCGCCTACACGGGCGGCAGCACCTTGGCGGCAGCCGCGGCGGGGGCGGAGGTCACACACGTCGATGCGGCCAAGAACATCGTCGCCTGGGCGCGGCGGAACGCCGAGCTTTCCGGGCTATCCGATCAGCCGATCCGCTGGATCGTCGAGGACGCCGTGAAATTCTGCAAGCGGGAACTCCGCCGCGGCAACGGTTACGACGCCGTGATCCTCGATCCGCCCAGCTACGGCCACGGCCCGCACGGCGAGGTCTGGCGGCTGACTCAGCATCTCTCCCGCCTGCTGGAACTCTGCGCCCAATTAACCGCCGGCCGCCGCCGCTTCGTGCTCCTGACCTGCCACACGCCGGGTTACAATCCGGAGCGGCTGGCAGAGATGGTTGGCGAACATTTTGCAGACGAATCCAACGTCACCTTAAAAGTCCACCCGCTTCGGCTCCGCAGCAGCACGGGCCGAGAACTGCCCGCCGGGGTGGCGGGGCGATGGTTGAGAAATCCTCCCCGTCCATAAAATCGCGACCACCGGTCGCGGCTTTATAAAGAGACGTTACGGTAGCTCAGGTCCAGCAGGTCCATGGTGTGCATCACACGGACGCTGGCCTTTTGTTTGCGGACTTCGGCCAGGATTTGGAGCAGGCAGCCGGCGTTGGCGGCCAGGACGATCTCGGCCCCGGTGCTTAAGATGTTTTGCAATTTGCGGTCGGCCAGCCGGTCGGCCATCTCGGCCTCGAAGAGGTTGTACGTCCCGGCCGAGCCGCAGCAGATGCCCGACTCGGGCAGATCGCGGATCTCAAGGCCGGGGATCTTGGCGATCATCCGCCGCGGCGCGTCGGCCACGCCCTGGGCGTGGGCCAGGTGGCACGAATCGTGGTAGGTTACCGTTGCCTCGATCCGCCCACCGGGCGGGACAAATCCCAGTTCGTCGAGGAACTCGTGCACGTCCTTGACCTTTTCGGCGAACTTGGCCCGGTGCGGCTGGAGGCCGTCCTGCCAGTGCAGGCCGTACTCCTTCATCATCGCTCCGCAGCCGCCGTGGTTGACGATGATCGCGTCGTAGCGGTCCAACTCGAAGGCCACCAGGTTCTGGTCAGCCATCTTCCGGGCGCCGCGGCCGTCGCCGGCGTGGTAGTGGATCGCCCCGCAGCAGCACTGCTCCGGCGGGACGAAGACGTCGCAGCCGTTCTGCTGCAACACGCGGACGGTGGCCCAGTGCGTCTGCCGGAACATGGCGTCGGCCACGCAGCCGGTGAAGAAGGCGACCCTGGCCCGCTTGCGGCCCACGGCGGGCAGAAACTTCGGCAGCCGCGGCCCGCCGCGGACGGGCGGCGGCAGCAAGGGGACCATCCGGCCCAACCGGCCGGGGATCAGCTTGAAGAGTCCCAAGCACTCCGCCACGTCGAACAGGCCCAGACGCTGCATGATCCGCACCGGGAGCAGGACCAGCCGCAGCCGGTCGGCGTACGGAAACAGCCGCAATAAAACGATCTCGCGGAACCAGTCGTAGCGCTCTTCGAGTCGGGTGTCGGCCTGTTTGACCGCCAGGCGGAACGGCTCGATCAGCCGCCCGTACTCCACGCCCGACGGGCAGGCCGTCACGCAGGCACGGCAGTCGAGGCACAGTTCCAAGTGATCCCGCATCCGTTCGGTCAGTTCCGCCCGGCCGTCGGCCACCATCCGCATTAGTTGGATCCGGCCCCGCGGCCCGTCGTTCTCGTCGCCAAGCTCCGTAAACGTCGGGCAGCTCGACGTGCACAATCCGCAGTGGACGCAACGGAGAAACAACTCGTAGGAAATCCCCGCCGCGGGATTGCCCGGCCCGACCCGCGCAAACGCCGGCCAACCGTTCTCTGCCGAGCCCGGCCGGTTGGTTTCCACGTTGTTCCTGGATTCGATCGTCATGGTTGTTTCTTCAGGAAAGCCGCTTGTGTCCCCTCTCCCTTTGGGAGAGGGCTAGGGAGAGGGCTGTTTTTTACATGTTAGCCCTCACCCCCTGCCCCTCTCCCAATGGGAGAGGGGAGTGATAGAGCAAGGATTCCTCATTCACTCCTCAAACACGAACCGGGCGGGATTCAATATATTTTCCGGGTCAAACCGGTCCTTCAGCGCCTGCATCACGGCGAAGGCGTCGCCCCGAGGTCCCCAGACGTCTTCGCGCGACCATCCCGCGTCTGCCGAGCAGGAAAGCACGGTCAGCGCGCCGCCGAGGGATGCAACCAAGGGGCGCAACTGCGCGCGGAACATCGTAGGGAAGCGGCAAGATGCCGCTTCTACGGGGGCCGCCAGCCGCACTTCGCCGTGGCCGGCATGGGCGATCAGGGAGCAAGCGGGGACGATATTTTTTACCGATTCCAATAAACCGACCAACTTGCTCGGTAAGACGCGGATCAGCGCCTGGGCCTGAAACTCGGTCTGCCAATGCCAAAATCGGGCCACCGAGTCGTCGGCCACTGAGCTGATGGCGGTCACGCCGGCGGCGCTCCACTCGGCGCGGAGCGTTTCGAGCATCCACGGCACCTCGGCCGCGGCGCCCTCGAAGCCCACGTACAGGCAGGCCGCCGAGCCTGCCGCCTTCGGACCCAAGAGCGGCGCTTGCTGCCGGGCCGGACCTAACAGCAGGTCGATTGCAACGGGCCGGACCGGGCTGCACAGCAGATCGGCCAGCAATTTTTCCCCGGTGGCCCAGTCAGGCACGTCGCAGGCGAGGATCCCGGCGCGCTCGGGGACCGGCCGGACCCAAAAAGTTAATTGCGTGAGGACGCCAAGCGTGCCTAGCGAGCCGGCCATCAGCCGCGGCAGGTTGTAGCCGGCGGCATTCTTGACCACCCGGCCGCCGCCTGAAAAAACCGTCCCCTGCCCGTCCACGGCCGTAAATCCCAGCAGGTAATCCCGCAGCGATCCGTAACCGAAACGCCGCGGGCCCGATCCACCGACGGACGTCAGTCCGCCCAGGGTGGCCTTTTCCGGCCACGGCACGTCGAGGGGCAGGCGCTGCCGATTCTTCGCTAAAACTTCCGACAACGCGGCGAAGGTCATTCCCGCCTCGACCGTGACCGTCAGGTCGGCAACGGGATAATCGACCAGCCGATTCATCTTTTCCAACGATACTCCCACGCCCGGCCGCGACGGCGGCATCCCGTAGTGCATCTGCGTCCCGCCGCCTAGCGGATACACCGCGGTTCTCGCTTTCCCCGCGTTGCGCACCACGTCCGCCACCTCGGCCGCGTCGCCGGGAGTGAAGATTTCTTGCAATGGCAGTTCAGTCGGATGAAAACTCATGAGGGGATCAGCTTTCCCGGATTCAACACGCCCGCCGGATCGAAGGCGGTTTTCACGTGTCGCAGGGCCGCCAGGTCGGCGGGGGTGAACTGGCGGGGCATGAATTCGAGTTTTTGCACGCCGACGCCGTGCTCGGCGGTGATGCTGCCGCCGCAGGCGAGGCACTCGTCCAGCACCTCGCGGCCGGCGGCCATCGCCCGCTGGAATTCCTCCGGATCCCGCTCGTCGTAGAGCAGGATCGGATGGACGTTCCCGTCGCCGGCATGGGCCACGTTGACGATGCGAATTTGATGTTTCCGGCCGATCTCGGCGATCCTGCCCAGGATCCGCGGCAGTTGCGTGCGGGGAACCACACCGTCTTCGAGGATGTAGCTCGGACTGAGCCGGCCGGTGGCCCCGACGGCCGACTTGCGGCACTTCCACAGCAGTTCCCGCTCCCGCTCGGTCGATGCCTGCAACACCTCCCGGGCATGGTTCTTCTTGCAAAGGGCGACGATTTGCTCCTCTTGCGGGTCCAGTCCCACCGTCAGCCCGTCGATCTCAATGACCAGCACGGCGCCGGCGTCGGCGGGAAAACCGAACGCAAATGCCGCTTCCACGGCGCCCAGGATTCCTTGATCCATCAATTCCAACGCGGCGGGAACGATGCCCGCGGCAATGATCTGCGTGACCGTGTTAGACGCATCCTCAAGAGAATCAAATATCGCGCGGAAGGCCCGATGGTCCTGGGGATCGGGTGTCAGGCGGACCCAGACCTTGGTCACGATGCCCAGCGTCCCCTCGCTGCCGATCATCAGTCCCGACAAATCGAAGGCGGCCGGGTCTTCCACCGGCCCGAACTGCACGATCCGGCCGTCGCCTAGCACGGCCTCGACGCCCAGCACGTGATTGACCGTCACGCCGTACTTCAGCGTGTGCGGCCCGCCGGCGTTGGTGGCCACGTTGCCGCCGATCGTGCTGGCGCCCTGGCTCGAAGGGTCGGGGGCAAAGTGACAGCCGGCTTTTTCTCGGCCCAGTGCCGTGGTGAGCTGCAAGTTCAGCACGCCCGGCTCGACCACCGCCGTGCGATCGCGGAGATTGATCTCTAGGATGCGGTTCATCCGCGAAAGCATCATCAACAGTGAGCATTCACCGGGCAGACAGCCGCCGGCCAGACTGGTGCCCGCCCCCCGGGGCACAATCGAAACACCGTGGCGGAGTGCGATTCTCACCGTCTCCGCCACGTCCCGGCCGGAGCGGGGAAAGACCACCGCCTCGGGCCGCCGCCGCCGGGCCGTAAAGGCGTCGCAATCATAAACCGCCAACTCCGACGGGGCCGAGATTACGTTCTCGCCGCCTAGCGCCCTGCGGAGTTCTTGAATTAAGGGGGGGAAGGTCATGGATTAGCAATTATAAGTCACCGAGGGGACCGATGCCTACTTCCGTAGCGGCCGACCGAGTTTTTCTTCCACGCTGGCGACCTTCGACAGCAGGCGCCCTTTCCGACCTTTTTGATAATCGATCTTGATTGCACACTCGATGCGGTCACAATCCTCGGCCAGGGCCTCGAAACACTGCCGCACTACGTCCATGACAGCATCCCATTCCCCCTCCAAAAGAGTACCCATTGCATGGCATTGGTAATCCAAGCCGCTGCGGTCAACAATCTCCAGAACCCTCGTAACGAACCGGCTGAGGCTTTCCCCCTTATCAAGGGGGAAGATGCTGAATTCTAAAACGACCATTGAAAAGGCTCCTTTCATTTTCTCCCCTCTCCCGACGGGAGATGGGCAGGGGTGGGGGCCTAGAAAAAACAGAATGCGCGTACATAAAAACGAGCCATTTTCCGTTTAAAGGCCCTCACCCTAACCCTCTCCCGGAGGGAGAGGGGACCGGGAATCCGTCGTTACAAAACATCATTTACAATTTTGAAAAATCGGTCTGCCATTTTTCAGACATGGTAGTTATACTCCGCCCCTCCTCATGGTCCCCGGAGATAATCCAACATGACTTCTCGTAGTCTCTCTCTTGCATGGGCAGCGGCGTTTAATTTTATCCTGCTTGGACAGAGCGTCTTCGGCCAGATCCAGACCATGTCCCCGATGATCGCCCCCACGCAGCCGTCCTACTCCTCGGGATATATGAATACCCTTTCTCCCGGAGCGGCTAACTCGGGCATTACTCCCGAGGCCGTGGCGCCCGGGACGGTTCCCTACGACGAACCCCCTTCCCGGTTGGGTCTGGCGGCGAATACCATGCCGGCCGGGACGGTCGCCGAGCTGCCGGCGGACGCTCCGATTCCGCCGGGTCTGCCTCCGCCGTCCGAGACGCTCGCCGCCGGACCGATGCAATTCGTCAGGCCGCAATCGCCGATGGACAGCCCGATCATTTTCGAAGAGGCCTGGACGTGGCAGTTTCTGCCCGACGGGTTGCTCTATAAATCCTACCTGGCCGGTCAGCGGGAATCGCGGTTTGCCAGCCAGTGGGTCCGCGAGCGAGAAAGTTGGTTATGGGACATCGCGCTGGGCGGCCACGTGGGTCTGGTCCGTCTGGGCACGACCAACCCCATCTGGCCGGAAGGCTGGCAGTTGGACATCGAAGGGGCGGCCTTTCCGCGGTTGAGCCTGGCGCCCGCCACCGACCGCGACCTGGTGGCCACCGACTTCCGTTTCGGCATTCCCTTGACCGTCCGGCAGGGTCCGTGGGAGGCCAAGTTCAGCTACTATCATCTCAGTTCCCACCTCGGCGACGAGTACATGGTGCACTATCACACCTTCGACCGCATCAACTACGTCCGCGACAGCCTGGTGCTGGGCGTGGGCCTGTTCCCGAATCCGAACCTCCGGCTCTACGCCGAGGCCGATTACGCCTTCAACGTTGACGGCGGCGCGGAGCCGTGGGCCTTCCAATTCGGCGCCGAGTTCAGCCCGATTTATCCCACGCGTCTGGGAGGCGCCCCGTTCGTGGCCGTCAACGGGCACCTGCGGCAGGAGAACGACTTCGGCGGCAACGTCTGCTTCGAGACCGGCTGGCAATGGCGCGGCCGCTCCGGCCATCTCACCCGCTTCGGATTCATGTACTTCAACGGGATGAGCGAACAGACCCAATTCTACGACCGGTTCGAAGAACAAATCGGCCTGGGTTTGTGGTATGATTACTAATCAGGAGCCCGGGCGCCCTCTCCGCCGGTTGCGGCCGGGACGGCCGCGCTCCAAACCGGTAATCGCTTGCGCCCGTAGCTCAAGGGATAGAGCAACGGATTTCTAATCCGTTGGTTGCAGGTTCGAATCCTGCCGGGCGTGCTTGGGTATCCCTTCGCCCCCTCGAAAATCCCCCTGCCACGGGCCGGCGCCGTCGATCAGGAGGAACTTCCCTCGAAGACTTTGTGACACCGGGGGCACTTGACGGCGTGGTTCGGGGCGGAGGGGGGCAAGCGCAGCAGCGCGTTGCACTGGGGACAAACCACCATTTTCTGACGCGCAGCGACGGGGGTCTTTTTCCCGGGGGGGCGGGCTGTGGGGGCCGACAACGGCGGCGGCGGGGTGCGCTCACCCGATCCCGAGGAACCGACTTGAAACGTCTTCTTGCACTTCGGATTCAGGCAAACCACGCTCGCGTCCCGCGCGGCGTCTTCCAAAAGCATATATTTGCGGCAATTCGGATGGGGGCATTGCGCGATAAAGACCATAATCACACCACTTCTCAAGGAATGTTCAAGCTGTCGACAAACATCCTTTCGCGTTCGAGTTCTTCGTTGGAGAGGCGCTCTCCGCAGACGATTTCGCTCTCGGCGAACAATCCGTTGGTCATGTCCAGGGCCATGACGCCGACCCGGCCGTTGGCGCCGTAGGCCAGCCGGACTTGAATCGGGGCGTGGCGGGGCAGATTGGGCGGCAATTGGCGGATGTGGCATTCTCCGATCGGAATATTGTAGGCGGCCTCCGCGGCTTCTCCTTCCAGAATGTTGACGCGGATGGAGGTGGCCCCGGGGGTCCGCAAGCGGAAGACCTTGCTGGCCGCATAAGGGAGTTGGGTGTTTTTCGGGATCAGGACGGCATTAATCGACTGGCCGTCCTCATTCAGGGCCTTGACGCCCAGGCTATGGGAATTCACGTTGATTACCGCCACGTCCTCGAGTTCTTCCCGCAACCCGTCGGCAATTTCCAGTTCCCCTTCGCGTCCCTTGGCGGCGATGATCCCGGCGTGGATGGCCGCTCCCTGGGCCACTACTTGATCCGCGTCCAGGTGGTCGTCGGCCGCCTGGCCGGTCACTTCCCGAAGCATATTTTTCACCATCGGCATGCGGGTCGAGCCGCCGACCAACAGGATCCGATCGATGTCTCCCCACCCCAATTGCGCCTGCCGGGTGACGACCAGATCCGTCACCATGCGCGTTTGCAGCAGCAGGTCGGCCGTCGCTTCCTCGAATTGTTCCCGGGTGAGCGTCAGGTTCAGGGAGTGCCCCTGATGGTTCAGTTCGACCGGCACGCTCTGGAGTTGACTGAGGATGACCTTGTACCGTTCGGCCAAGGGGGTCCACACGTCGCGGCGTTTCGGATCTTCGGCCGGATTGACGCCGAATTTTTCCGCAAATTGCCGGCCGAGATAATCCACGATCCGATCGTCCCAATCCTTGCCGCCGAGCCGGACGGCGCCGTCGGTGGCCACCGTCTCGAAATGCTTGGAGCGGAGCCGGACGACGGTCACATCGAAGGTCCCGCCGCCGAGGTCGTAGACCACGGCCTTCATCTCGCCGCCGGGAACGTCCAGCCAATGGTCCGTGGCGTGGGCCTCGCGCTGCGACTGCATGGCGTAAGCCAAGGCGGCGGCCGTTGGCTCGTTGAGGACGTCCAGCACCTCGAAGCCGGCGATCCGGCCGGCGTCCTCGGTTGCCTTGCGACGGGTGTCGTCGAAGAAGGCCGGCACCGTAATCACCGCCTTCGAGATCGGGCCGATCCGTTTCTCCGCGTCCTGCTTCAGCTTCCGCAAGACGATGGCCGCGAGGGTCTCGGGCCGGAACCGGCGGCCGGCCACGGTACGGGAATAGAAGGGGCTGCCCATGTCGCGTTTGACAAACAACGCGGCCTTGCTGGAATCCAGCGCCGCGGCCTCCTTGGCCATCCGGCCGACCAGGGCGGTCGAACCGTCAAAGTAGACGATGCTCGGGGTGAGCGGATCGCCCAGGCTGTTGGGAATCGTCATCGTGGTCCCGTTCGGCTCGAGCCGCGCGATCACCGACATCGTGGTGCCCAGGTCAATTCCCACCAGATTGGCATCGGATTGGATGGAACCCATCACGCCCTCATGCTGCATTCCGAAAAAGTTCAGAATTGTTAGTATAATCTCAACGGAGGGGGTAATACAAGGAATCCGGCCCGGCAGGCAGCAGGAGGATCCCCGCCGGCCCCTCCCGCGGCGGAGGGGAGGCGGAGGCAAGCAATAATTGCCACCGGCCGGACTTCAGAACGAACCGCCAGCCGGCCCCGGCCGGACGGCAGGCGACCACTTCCCAGCAGTTCCGGTCCCGGGGCGCGATCCAACGGAGTTGTTGAGGCCGGACGAAGACGAGGTCTTCCTCCTCCACTACGCCCCGTCGAACCGCCGGCGAGGCGTCGGCACAGGCGATCCGTCCTTCCTCAAAAAGTTGTCGGGGCAACTCGACCAACGGGCCGGTCAGCCGGGCCGTGGCGCGGTCCGGCGGATTCCAAAAGATCTGCTCCGGCGTCCCCTCCGCCGTCAGACGGCCCGACTGCAAGACGCCCATCCGGTCGCACAGTTCCATCGCCTCTTGGCAGTGATGCGTCACGTACAAGGCCGTGACGCCCCGGCCGCGAATCACGCGGGAAATCAACTCCAGCAGGTCGGCCCGCAGCGCGGTGTCCATCTGCGCCAACGGCTCGTCCAGCAGCAGAAGTTCCGGTTCCACGGCCAAGGCGCGGGCCAGGGCCAGCCGTTGCGCTTCACCGCCGCTTAACTCCGCGGGACGCAAACGCCATGCGGCGGAAGGGAGCCGCGTCTCGGTCAGGAGGGCCTCGATCTGCGCTCGGCGTCGGCCACCCGAGCGGGCAGACAGCACGCACTCCAGGTGCTGCCAGGCCGTCAGATGGGGCCAGAGGGCGAGGTTCTGAAAGACCATGCCCACCGCGGGGCGGCGTTTTCCCCTTCCGTCCTCCTCTGTGCCGATCCGCACGCTGCCTGCCGAGCAGGTCTCCAATCCGGCCACGATCCGCAGGAGGGTCGTTTTTCCCGATCCGGAGGGGCCGACCAATCCCACGACGCTCCCGGCGGGAATGGTCCAACTGACGTGATCGACAACGACCGAGGCGCCGAACCGTTTCACGACGTCGAGGCATTGAATGCTTGCGGTCATGGGCGTCACACCACTTGGAGCCAGCGGTTGGTCAATAAAAAGTAGAGGAAAACAGGCAGGGCCGTGATGATCAACTCCAGCAGGGCCAGGCTGGCGGTGACGTGGTTCGGCCCGAAGTGGAGGAACGTGATCAGACGGACCGCCAACGTACCCGAACCGGGAGCGCAGAGCATCTGGCTGATCTCCACGTCGCCGACGGCCAACACAAAGGCCAGCACAGCGCCGGCGGCAACCTGCTCGACCAATAGCGGCCCGGCGATCCACCGCCACCGCTGCATCCGATTCAGTCCAGCCAACCGCCCGGCCTCGCGCCACGAAGGGGCGATCCGGCGGCAACCCGCCGCCACCGCCCGGGTAACGAACGGCCATCCCCGGGCCGCCAGCGCCAACACGACGACCGCGCTGGTATTGCCCAGCGCGGCGAGGTCGATCGGCCAACTGCGGTTGAAGAACCGCAGATAGGCCAATCCGAGAATGAGCGTGGGGATGCCCAATGGCGTCATGGCCAGCAGACCGGCCGCCAATCCGCCGCGATCGGCGCTCCAGAGGCCCATCACGATCCCCGCCAGGCAGGCGAGAAGACCCGCCGCCAGGGCAATTTCGAGGGTGTTTCGGGTCTCCTCAGCGGCGTCGCCGATTGCCGCCCAGAAACAGGCGGGCGATTGCACTTCATAAATCATGGCCGCCAGCGGCAAGAGACTGGTTGCCAGAAGGTATAGGCCCAGCAGGCCGCCGACCAGCCAGATTTTCTTTCCCAGCCGCCACGGCGTCCGGGCGGGCGACGGCACGTCCGAGACGTATCCGCGGCGCCGCTCCACCACGGTCATTCCCCCCGTGGCCAACAGCGCAAGGACCAGCAAGGGCAGGGCCGCCCGGGCGGCCCCCGCATGATCGAAATAATTGACCACGCGCAGAAAAATCTCCACAGAATACAGCGGACATTGCAGGACGTCGGGCACGGCGAATTCCCCCAGACTCAGGGCAAACGTCAGCAGGAACGCGGCGGCCATCTCCGGCCGCACGGCGGCGGCCGTCCAGCGCACCAAGGCCGACGGAGACAGCAGCAGCCGAGCGGAGTCGAAGCCCGCGTGCTGCAAGCGCGCCAATCCCCGGCTCACCAACAACATGGCCAGCGGCGCGTGGATCTCCGCCAGCACCAGGAGCGTGGCCAGATAGTGACCGTTATCGGAAAGGCCGGCCAGGGCGCGCCAACCGCCCCCGCACCAGCGTTCCATCAGGCCGCCGGCGCCGTAGCAATACAATTGGCCTAAGGCCCAAACCGCCCGAGGGCAGAGAAAGGGCAGCAACAGGACCGCCGCCCACAAGCTACGGCCGGGAATCTCCGTCAGCGTCAAGGCGACCGCCAGGAGACTGCCCACCGCCGTAGCCGCGACGGCCGCGGCAACCGCCACCGCCAGGCTGGCGACAAGCGCCTTCCAGGCAATCGGCGGACTCGATTCGGCAATCGGAAAGTCCGCGCCGCCGGGAAGCCAAAGCCCCGCCAGCGGCAACAGGAAAACCGCCGCGATCAGAAGGGCCGCCGGCGCCAGGCCCGCCGCGCTGCACCGGGAGCGGCGTCCGTCGGAAGTCGTGGGCGTCAGGGATGGAAATGTTCTTTGGTCCATTGGCTGCTGGGTTGAAGTTGCTTCAGCACCTCCGGCCAGTTTACCTGCATGGCCCGGGGGCTTTTTGCGCCGTCGGGCTGCTGCGCGGCGTCGGGGCGCAGGGGAAAGAATCCCGGCCACTCGGCGGCCAGCCGGGATTCCACTTCCGGACCGGTCAGGTAGTCGATCAGGCGGCGCGCGGCTTCCGGATGGGGCGCCCCCCGGATCATGCCGACGCTGCACGGGATGACCAGCGTGCCGAGGGCGCCGGCGTCCTGGTCCGGATAGATCAGACCGACCGGTTCGCCCGCCGCCTTTCCGGCCAACACGTCGTCGGTGTCGGTCAGGCCGAGGTAGATCGGCGAGGCGTCGGGATGGGCGCGGGCGACCAGGTTCTTGACCAGGGCGTTGCCGTCGACGATCCGGATCTCGTTGGCCAGGAGATCCGAGAGCAAACGTTGGGCCCGTTCCGGCCCCAGCGAGGCAAACAGGGCCGCCACGTGGGTTCGGGTCGTTCCGAATTGCGGATTGGCCATGGCCACCTTGCCCCGCCATTGCAGCTTGGTCAGATCGAAGAGGCTCCGCGGCAACTGCTCGGGCGAGACGTACTTCGTGTTGTAGACGATGACCCGCGCCCGTGTCCCGACAGGGGTCCAGCGGCCGGCGGCGTCGCGCCACGACGCCGGGAGGGCCGCGGCGGCGGCCGGTTCGTAGGGCGCCAGCAGATCCCGATCCGCCAAGAGGAGCGTCTGCACGAGTTCGTTGTTCCAGAACACGTCGCACCGCGGGCGGTCCGACTCGGAGAGCAACCGCGTGACCAGGCCCGTGGTCTTGGCGGCCTCGGCATCGTAGACCGGCCGCACGCGGATGCCGCTTTCCGCCTCGAAACGCCGAAGGATCGGCTCGGCAGAGCCTCGGTCCACGGCCACGTAGACCACCACCTCCGGTCCGTCGACGGGCCGGCACCCGCCGATCAAGCCGGCCGCCGCCAACGCCCACGCAAGGAATACCAACCTTGTTCTCGAACCCTGATTCATCATTCCTCCAGTTTCAAACGAGTCCGGTGGACGACCAGGGCGTCCCGGTCGGCTACCCAGGGAAATGTTTTATAAAGGAGTTGGACGTCGGCGGTCCCGGGCGGCTGGACGACGGGAAATTGCAGTTCGCAGGTCTCCCCCGCCTTGATTTTCTCAGCGCTGGACTCGCCGCGGAAGGGCGTGACGCCCTTGATGACCTGCTGCCGGGCCAGGACGATTTCGCCCGCCGCGTTGCGCTGGATGACCTGCACCAGGAGCACGCGATGGTGCCGCTCGCCCGGGAAATTATGGCCGGCGCCCTGATTCGTGACGGAGACCACGAGGTTCTCTTTCTCCCGGCGGCAGTCCATGCGGCAGCTCGATCGCACCCACTGCGGATCGCGGCTTCCCCGCCAACGGTGACTGCCACCGTCCTTTTCCCCCGCAGCCACGGCCATGTGGCAATGACGACAGGTTTTCCCTTCCTTGCAGTAACGGCTGGCCTGCCAGTCTTGATAAATCGCCTCATGGCAAGCGCCGCAGAGCCGGCTCTCGGACAATTGCGGTTCGCACTGCGGCCGGCAAGGCGCGTCGGGCAGGGCGCGTCGGGCGGCCACGCCGCGGCCGTCCGGCAACAAGTGGCAGCTCCGACAAGCGACTCCGGAGTCCGGTCCTTCCGCCCGGAAGGCGACCGGACGGTTCAATCCGGCGACGAGGATCGGTTGGGGAGCATGGCACGATTGGCACTTGCGATCGAACCCGTAGTGCTGAAACGCCGCTTGCACCTCGGGGCTGCTCCAGGCGCGGGCGTGAGGCGACTGTTGCCACTGCCGCCACGCCTCGGCGTGGCACTGCCGGCAATCTCCGACCGGGGAAACGAGTTTCTCGGCGCGCGGCGTCTTGCCGTGCCCACGCCATTGACCGATCCCCAACAACACGGCGAACAGCAGGAAAAGCACGGCGGCTAGAGCGGCGCGAGTCTTGGGGGTCATGGACTTTTATCTGGTTCGAGCGGCGGTTCTTCCTCTTCGCCCACTTTCGGCGCAGCCGGCGCCTTCTTCTCCGTTTGTTCCGGCGCCGCATCCGCGTTTCCGGGAGCCCCCGCCTCCCGGTCTTCCTTCGGCTGCTTTTCCTCGGAGTCTTCGGCCGCGGCGGGGACGGGCTTTTCCGCTCGGGCCTTCAGGTAGTTGAGGATCTGCTCCTGGAACTGGAGAACTTGTTTGGTCAGCTTGTCGTAGTTTTCGAACTCCCGGCGGTCTTCCTCCGACTCGCGGTCGGCCAAGGCGTCGACAACGTCGGCCAGGTCCTGGTTCAGTCCGCCGATGGTTTGCAGCATCATCCGCAGCGACAGATAATCGTCCCACTGCCGCAGCACGGAAAAAGCCGATTTCGCCCGGGGCAGGAGCGCTTTGATGTCCTTCGTCTGGGCCTTGGCGAGGGTCTGAAACACGAAATCACGGGCGTCCTGATGTTCGGGACTTTTGATTTTCCAGTCCTCCCTGAGCTGGTCGAGGTGTTCCTTAACGGAGGATTGATCCGGCACCTCTTGGAGCGCCCTCTCGTATTGGGCGATGGCTTCGTCGATATTCCCGTGTTGTTCCGCCTGTCCCGCCAGGTTGAGCAGGACCTTGGCCCGGTTGCGGGCGTTCATGTCGCGGAGGGTCTGCTCCAGATCGCCGACCAACTCTTGAAGCTGGCGCTGGCGTCCTTCAACGTCTCGAAGCTGTTGCTTTGCCCAACGCAGCAGGGAGTTATCGGCAATCTGCAGCCGCTTTCCGTCCCGCTCGGTGGCGTGGATGCCGTTGGAGGCCGTCACCAGCATCGGCTGCAGCGCCGTCACGGCCGCCTGCGTCTGCTTCAACGCCTCCTCGTAGCGTTTGTCCTTGTTGGAGGCGTTGATCTCTTGCACGTATTGTTCCAGCGTCCCTTGGAGGATCCGGACGTCCTGAGCGCAATAACGGATGCGGCGCTGCCACTGGTCTTTCTCGCGGGACCGCTTGTCGACCGGAATCCGGTACGTCTGTTCCACCCAGTCGGCGGTGATGGGCAGGAGGATGCGGATGGCTGTCTCCTGGCGTTGTTTCAGGGTGATGAACGCCACCTGGTCGAAGGATTCGGCGGCGACGACCCAGCCCTCGCGGTTGGGCTGGGAGAGACGATCGCCGTCGGTGGTCTCGTCGAATCCCCTGCTGTTGGCATAGACCATGCAGCTTCGCGCCGCCTCGCCCGTCTCGGCGCTGATCAGCCGCAAGCGGAGGCATCCGCTCTGGGTGGTGAGCTTGATGGCCTGGAAACCGGCGATCCGCGCCGTCCGCTGCCAGGGATTCCCCCGGCTCGATACGACGACGGCCCGCCGGCCGTCGCTCCCCGGGGCGACGCGGAGCACCACGTTGCGGATCCGCTCGTGCCGCAGGATTCCAGGGGCTTGATACACTCGACGATACGGCTGCAACACGCAACCGTCTTTCAGCCAGGAGGACAAGCGGTCGCCGTGGCCGGCGCCGTGGAACCGGAGGCGGACCTCGTCTTTACCCGGGATCGGTTCGACCTCGGCCACCGGCGCGAAATCCTCCTTGACGGCCAGGCACAGCGCCTTGACCAGCCAGTGCCGGTCGGGGCTGTCACGGTGATGCAGCAGGCCGACGTCCTCCACCTCGCCGTCGAGCTGCCGGGAGCGGATCCGATACATCCCCTCGTCAAAATCCACCTGGACGAGGAACACCTTGTGGTGCTTCTTCATCGCGGCGAACTGCTCGGGAGCCAGGGTCAGGTCGTCCAGCCCGCGGGGCGCGAGCTTCTCGAAAAGGGGATGCCCGACGGCCACCTGCACCTCGGCCAGCGAACCGAAGAAATTGGCCAACTGGTCGCGCGCCTGGCGCTCGACGGCGCCGGAAAAAAACGAGGTAAAGACCGGATCCTCGGAAAACCGGAGCGCGACCAGCAACCGGTAGGGCCGGTCCGCGGGCGCGGCCGGCGCCGCGCCGCGCAGCGCGGTCCCGGTCGCCAGCAGTCCTAATATCAGCAGGATGCGCATGGTCAAGTACCTCGGTCGTCTTTCAGCGTGCGGACGGATCCACTTTCCAGCGTTCCACGTTGCCGAATAAAATCAGGGGATCCAGGACGGCGTCCCGCAGCCGCTGGCTGACGGCAACATAGGTTCGCAGTTGCCAGAGCGGGATCACGACGGCCGTCCGCGCGACGTGCTCGTGGATGCCCCAGGTGGTGGTCTGAATCTCGCGAAAACATTTATGGACGTTCAGGTCGCGGAAGAGCCGCGCCAGGTCGGCGTCCGGCGTAGAGCCCATGAAATTCGGCCCCCCGGGAGCCTGCGCCAGCGGATGGGCGTCCAGCAGCGGCTCCAGCCAGAAGGCGGAATTCTCGAATTCGTGGCTCCAATAGGCCAGATCAAAATCCTGGTCCTGCGTGACCTGCTCGTAGAACCGGGCCGGCTCGGCGGCCGAGAGCGTCAATTCGATGCCCAGCGGACGGACCTGCAACTGGATCTGTTTGCAGGCCGACTCCACCGCGGGGTCGCCGGCCGGGTAGAGCAGTTGCAATTCCACTTCGCGCAGGTGAAGCTTCTTTTTGGCCGCTTCGGCGAAGACGGCGGCCTTGGCGGGACTGAAATCCTCGACGCGCGGATTGTACGCCCACGAATCCCGGGGATACGGCCCGCTGAGCGCGACTTGCTCCGCGCCGCCCTCGCCGGGACGAAAGAACTGCTTTAAAATCGCTTCCCGATCGATCGCGTGCGCGATGGCCAGCCGCAGGTTTTCGTCCCGCAGATTCGGTCTCCGGTAGTTGGGAGCCAGGAACCAGACCGCGGGAACGGACAACGTTTCGATTTTCGCCCGGTGCTGACGCAACTGGTTCACGTGCTCCAGCAGCAGTCCGTAGATCAGATCCATCTTCCCCCGTTGGAAGGCCTCCACCGCGGCCGTCGGTTCCATGCGATAAAAAACGATTTCGCGGATGTGCGGCAGCCCGGCGTACCGATACCGGGGATTCGCCACAAACCGGAGCGTCTCCGGCATATCCGCCGCGTCCCCGGCCAAGCGGTAAGGCCCCGTTCCCACCGGATGCAAGGCCAGCTCCTTGAGCCGTTCGGGCAGCTTGTCCGACGCGCCGCCCTTCAGCAAAACGTGCATAGGCAAGATCTTGAAATTCATCAGCGATAGAGGCTGCCAGTAATCGCGTTCCAAGTACATCAAGGCCCGCCGGGGATCGCCGTCTTCCGCGTTGCTGACTTCCTTCAGCAGGCTGCTCCGGACCGGCGAGTAGCCGGGGCAGCGGCGGTTGCGAAGCGCCTTGACGGTCCAGCGCACGTCTTCCACGGTGCAATAATGCAACTCCTCACCGCGGGAATCGGACCACTGGCACGGAGGTAAACGAAAGGAACGGCCGCGCGCCAACGGCGTGGGCCGCCCCTCGGCCAGTTGGCATTCGTAATGTGCGCCCGTCCGGGGATCGTCGATCCCCCGCACGAGACTTTCGTAGATCAGCGAGACGGCGTGCCGCTCCACGGGCGTCCGGGCCGTCAGGGGACAAAGACTGCGCGGGAGTTCGCGATAGGCGCAATGCAGGACCGGATAACTGGCGACCAACCGGCGGCGCTTCTCGCCAAGCCCCGGCAGCGCCGGACATATTTCAGCGGCTCGTTCGTACAGGGCGACGGCCTTCTGCGGCGAGGATTGTTCCGCTTGCCGGGCTTGGCGGACCAACGCGCCGGCCTTGTCGGCCAACGTCTTTTGGAGGCCGACGACGCGGGGACCCGGGCTGCCGGGATAACGGTTGGTGAACTGGTCCAGCATCTCCCGAACGGCCGCGAAATCCTGCCGGTTCAGCAACTCCCGGGCGCGGAGCTCGAGAATCTCCTCCAGCCGCGCCCGCACCTGGTCCATGACGGAACTCTCCCGATCGATTTCGCCCGCCAAACGCTCGCACTCGGTTTCGGCCTGCCGAAACTTCTCCTGCCGGATCAGCCCGTCCACGGCGCTCAGGCGGAGGTTGATGCGCGCCAGAACCAAGGGCTCGCGGAGGGCTTTGTTCCAAGCGGCTCCCAGCCGAAGGCGACGCTGCACGGCCGAGTCGTGCTCCGCCAGGGCGCGGTCGAGCATCGTTTCAGCCCGTCGGGCGCCTTCCGCCAGCACTTCGTCGGACAGGTCGATCATCCGCCCGGGCGCCGCCAGTTGCTCCAGAGACGACAACTTGACTTGCTTGGCGGCGAGATCCCCAATCCGCTGTTCATAGTAGTAGATCCTGTCGATTTGCCGGCCGGGTAACTTGAGGGGGATCGTTCCTCCTGGGGAATAATAAGAGAATTCCAAGTCCTCGTCGCTCCGCTGCCTGGAGAGCCGAGACCCCAGGTACTCCGTCAACGGCGTAATCCGCAACGGATAGGGCGGCTCATTGACCGATCTTCGCCGGTAGATGATGTCGTAGAAATCGGCTTCGTCGTCCTGATCCTTCTGGGAGTCCTCCGGCCGGTCGGCCGCCTCTTCTTCCAGGCCTTCCTGGGACGGCACGGCAGGCTTCTCGGGCTTGCCGGCATCGCTTGTGCCGTCAACGGGCGCCTGGGGAAGAGGCTTCTGGGGAGCAGGCGTTTTCGGCAACTTGGTCGCTTTCTTTGAGGAAGTCGTGTTCGACGGCGTCTTCGCCAACGGTTCCTCTTCCTCTTCGTCCAGAACCGATTTTTGTCCCACGACCGCGGCGCCGACCAGCGTCATCACCTCCGCCGGGACTGCCGCCAGACGCGCCGGAGCGAGCAACAGGGCCGTCCAACCGATCCAAACTAGTCTGAGTGAAAAAGCCATCACGGCTCCTCGAGTGAATGTTGTTCTTATACTCCGCCTCCGCTCGGCCGGACCGAACGATTCAGGGCGTAATCATGTTTCCCATCTGTCGATACATTTCGGCCTCCGGAAATCCGGCCTTCCGGCAGACGTTGCTCATGTTGTTGAAAATCTTGCGGGCGAGGACGAACCGCTCCGGACCGGCGAATCGGGCCGCCGCCAATGCGTGGCGGAAATGATAGAGCGCCAATTCCGGCCTTCCCCGGTCGGAAAAGTGCACGGCCAGGTTGTTCAGGATCTTGACCCGCTCCGATTCGCGCACGGCGTACTTGCTGATCCCCTCCAGCAGGGCGGTCATGCGGAGGTCTTCTTCCGTAGGCGTCTCGGTCGTTACGTACGAGACGCTTTCGCCGGGTATTGGATCGGAGGGGCCAAGCGGCATCTTGAGCGTCCGCCGCATTTCCGCCACGGCCGGCGCCAATCCGAAGACGTTTTCCACGTTGAAGACGTCGGCCAACTCGACCTCGCGGACCGCCTCGGGCCGGGCGCCGCGCCGCAGCAGGCACGTCGCCAGGTTCAAATGGGCGGGGCTGAATGCGGGATTGACGCAGAGTGCGCGCCGAAACTCCCGCTCCGCGACGTCCCACTGCTTCTCCGCCGCGTGCCAAGCCCCCATAAAGTTCAACAAGAACGGCGCCGCGTGCACGTCCATCACCCGCGCGGAACGGTTGATCAATTCCCGGCTATGTACTGGACCGGAAACGTTGAAATACTTGCGCATCGCTTCGTATTCCACGGCGATATCCGAGCGGACGGCGACTTCGACGGGGAACTCCCTCTCCCGGAAACGCACGGCGTGGATCCCCCGCGTGAGAAAAACGACCGCCGCGGCGCTCCGGGCCAAGTGCATCGGCTGCGTGATCGGTAACCGCAATCCGTCGATCTCCACAATCGTGGCGGACGGCGGAATCCGAACGCCGTGCCGCAGTTGAATTTGCTGGCAGTGCATGTCGTCATAGCGACGCGATTCCCCGGTCAGACCTCCCGTCGGTCGGTCGGGGAAAGTCGCCGCGTCGACACTCTTCGTGGCGGCCCGAGGGCTGTGGTCCGACGGAGGCGGCGGCGGACTCGGCGGCAACGGGCTTTCGGAGGTCTTCTCCTTTTCCGCCGGGAGGGCCTGCCCGACCGGCGCCGTCTCTTGCGCTTGCGTCGTCACCTCCCGGGTGGCCGGGGGCTCCCGGCGAGGAGCTGCGGCAACCGGAGGGGAATCGTTGTCGCTTTCCTTTCCGGATCGCGTCAGCATCAATCCGCCCAGACCGATCAAGACCACAACGCCTCCCGCAGCCAGCCACGGGAACCAACGGATCATCCTGCTCCGGGCGTGCGGAAGGGCGCCGCCCAGGGAGTGACGACGCCTCGGCACAACGGATGGCATCGCGACGGGCGGAGGCGCCGGTTCCGCCGACGGCAGGGGAACCGGTTTCCGCGGCGTCGGCGCGGAGGGCGGCAAGGGCGCGACGTCCGCGGCAGAGTGCGCCGGCTTGGAGGACGATGCGGCCGGCGCCGGAATGTGCAGCACCGTGTTGCACCGCGGGCATTTGCCCTTCTTCCCGGCCCATTCGTCTCCCAGCTTCAAGCGGGCTTGACAACGATTGCAGCGGACTTCGAGCATGGAATCGCCGCCTTTCAATAATGGTTCAGGAACACCAGGAACAGGTCTTGCGGCAACCCGACGTGGGCCACGAAAGCCATCTCCGGCACGGCGCTGGTGGGATTGACGGCCAGATCCATGGGCGTGGTGATTTTCCGAGGGTAATCGACGACCGTCAGGGCGCCGCTTTCCACGTCCGCGGCCAACAGGGGATAGTAAGCCTGCCGGCGTCGTTCATGCGAGAAGAACCACACGCGCCGACTGCTAGGCTCCCAGGCGGGTCCTTCCGACTCGAAGTTCGGATTGACCACGACGTCGTTTCCCAAGGTCTTCCCGGGCGAGTGTTCCTGCACCGGACAGACGTGGATCCGCCACGGCCGATCGCCGGTGTTGCGAACGTAGAAGGCCGCCGACCGCTCGTCATGCGACCAGGACGGACTGCGCACCGTCTCGTTCTCTCCGGAAAACAACAACTGCTCTTTTTCGCTCCGCAAATTCCGCACCACGACGTCGTAGAAGTCCGCCTTTCCCCGGCGCTCACGCTCCTGGATCAGCAGGAGCCGATAACCGTCGTCGGACCAACGGGGCGCGGAGCCGCGGGTCAGGGCCAGCGGCGAATCGATCGGCCCCTTCGCATTCCACGCCTGATGCATCACCCGGCCGTCCTGTTCGTAAACGAGACGCCAAATGCCGTCGGTGCGGCGGTAAAGGGCGGGAAACAACCGGCGTCCCGTGTCCAGGGTTTTCTGTTCCGTATTTTCTCCGTCGGCTGAAAAGTAAATCTGCGTACTCGTCTTGCCCGGATCGATGCGCACCAAGGTAAAGCTCGACGGGCTGTTGATCCCCCAACGGAACATATAGTCGTAGGCCGTCGATTCGCGGCTGAGCAGGGCCGGCTCCGGATCCCGGAGGGACTTGTACAGCAGCAGCTTGCTCGACTTGGCCTGGACGTCGCTCCGCTGAAAGGCCAATCGCCGTCCGTCGCCGGAAAAGATCGGTAAATAATGATTGTCCCGGCTGCCGAACATCCGGATCACCATCACGGTGCAGATCTCCGGTTTGCGGACGATCTCCCGGCACTGGCGGACGGTGGGAAACCGCTCGGGATACACTAGGGTCCGGCCGAGGTCGATATCGTCGAATTCACCGGGCAACAGGTCGGCCGCGGGCAGGGAAACCGCCCCCCACAGCGGAAGCGCCGCGATCAAGACCGTCCAGTGGTGAAAACCGCGCCTCATGGTCGAACCTTTTCGTGATAGGTGTCGTTTACCCGTCATTAATACGGAAACTTGGGAGTTTCAATGTTGGGGATTTCGTGGATGACGATTTTCCGCCGGTCGCGCGTTTTTTTGACCGGCCGGATTTCCACGGCGTAATCGGTTGCTTCTTCTCCCGTGGCCACCACGCGCAGCGCCGTGCCCCACTTGCCCGTCAGCGGGGGATCGATCCGGAAGGTTCCTTGTTTGGCCGCCTCCAGGATCACGCCGTCGGGGCTGTAGTCCTCCAGAATCCACCAGTCGACACGGTCGTGGGCCCCGGGAGCCAATTTTCCCTCCAGCCGGATCGCGGCGACGCCCCGCGCCCGGCAGGCCACGCGCTGGCCCTGGAACCACTGTGCGTTGGGATCCTCCGGATCCACTTCAGGATAATAACGGCATCGCAGGCGGACGCTCAGCGCACCCCGCAGGGTGTTGACGTCCTGCGGAGAAAGCGCCTTCAAGGCGCTGCTGAATTCGCCGGGGCCTTCGCAGACCTGTCCACTGACGATCAAGTGAACGGCGGCCAGTTGGGCATCCAGCTTGGTCCGGAAGTTGAAGTTGTCGGTCTTGCCGCCCAGCCCGCACTGTTTCAAGTACTCCTCGATGATTTCGTGCTCCCGCAGAATGAGGTAATCCTTCAGCAGCGAACGGCTTTTCGCCTTTTCCCAGCGGGCCTTGTCTTTCGACGTGACCCATTGGGGCTTCCGCTCGGCCGCCTTCGCCAGTTCCCGGCGGAGGTCCGGCGCCAGTTCATCGAGCGTCCGGTCCCAGGCGTACATTTTCCGGAGTTCTTCTTTTTCATTCTGACGATCGCGCGGCGGCGGCAATTCGTGCTCTCTCAGGTAGGCCCGGAGTTGCCCCGCCCTGAGCGACTTGCTCTCTTCGAAATATTTCTGGTACAGCGGCTCGCCGATTTTCTTGATGTCCTCCTGGGCGCGGGTCTCGGCGTCGGCCAGGCTCATCTCCTTGATGCGGCCGACGAGCCGGGCGGCGCCCAGGGTTCCCTCCCCGCGCACGTCCCGGACGTCCACCAAGGACCGGGGATTTTCCTGCACGATTTGGAATCGGCCCGGATCCGGCAGGTCGGCGGTCAGCGACACGTCCGTGTACCGGATCATCTGGAATTCCAACGTGATCTGCCAGCCTTGTCCGTCTTCGGAGAGGAGCACGCGGCGCTGCGGCGCGTCGGCCCGGAAGTCCAAGTGGAGCGGATTGGGCGGCGGCTTCCAGGGGGAAGAACCTACCGCGGAACCGGAACCCGCCGCCACCAGAAGCGCCGCCGACGCGAGCCGCAGACAAGATAAAAAGGCGTTCATTTTCGTGTCTCCGCCGGAGAGCCGGGTTCGCGGGGAACGGGGAGCAACAGCAGGGTGCCGTCCATCAGCGACACGAGCATCTTGCCGGGACCGTAAGGAACGGGCGCAGCGGACGGGCCGCTGCTGACGCCGAGCGGCACCTTCCACAGCGGCCCACCGTCGCTGAGGGAGATTCCGGTAATGCATCGGCTGTTGTCGGCCACCAAAAGCGCATTCTCCGCCAGGAGGGGCAGGCCCACCACGCGGCCCGCAAAAGATGGAGAGATCCATCGCGGCCGGGGGGAATCGAGTTCGATCCGCACCAGCTTCCGATTCTCCACCACCAACAACAAACCACCCTTTCGCACGACGGGACCCCCGGTCACTTTCCCTTCCAGCGGCCATTGTCCCCGTTGGCGGCCCGGATTTCGGGCATCGAGCCGGAAGAGGGTTCCCGCGGAGTCGCAAAGAAAGAACTCCCCGTTCCACAGCAAGGGCCGCCCGCACATCGGCGCCGGCAGATGGAATTCCTCTCCCACGACCTTCCAACAGGTTATGCCCTCATCCATGCAGCGATCCAGCCGGCGGACGCGACGCCGTCCATCGACCAGCAGGATGGATTCTTCGCCCAGGGGATAGGCCTCGGCGGTATCGACGCCCGGCGGTTTGAAACGTGCCCAGGTAAACGACATCCCGCCGGCTACGGCCGGCGCGCCGGCGTCCAGGGGACAACGGTAAAGCTGGCCGTCGGCGCAGGGAACCACCAGGCAATCGCGGCAGAGGCCCGGCCGGCCCTGCAGCGGCTCGGGAAGCGGCACGATGGTCCAGGGGTTGTCGCCCCGGGGCGGCAGGTCGATCCGCCGCACCGCCAGTTTCGTCCCGTGATCGAGCGGCGCCAGCAGGTGAATCGGATCGGGCGGCTCGCCGACCCGCATCAGCCGGCTGCCTTCCGCCCCTTGCGGCAATCCTTCATCGCCGGCTAATTGCAGCACGCGCGGGAGGCTGGACGCGGTGAACTTCACTCCGGGTTGAAGGGTAATCGCCCGTCCGGTTCGATCGAGCAACACCACGGAGTCCTGAAAGAGGATCGGATCCCCCAGAACACTCAGCCCCAATTGACGCCGCCAGCACGGCTCGCCGGTTTCGGAGGAGACGGCCGTGAAATGATAAATCCGTCCGCCGGGCGACATCGTGGCCAGGTAAAACGTCTTCCCCTGACGGTCCCGCTGGGCTTCATGAATCGGAATGCCGGCCAGACCGGCCTGCATTTCCCGCTCGCTCCAGGCCGGTTTGATTTCCTGGCGGAAGACGTCCAGGGAGAACTTCTGGAGTCTGCCGCCGGCCATGACCCAAAGCAGATGTTCCTCGGCCGCGATGACGAGGGAGCAGAACGGGCCGGGGCGCACCAAAGGCTCGTTCCCGGGATTCCCCGCCGTCTGAATCATGGGATAGATCGCCTCGTCCGCGTTGTCCAGGTTGAGGCCGAACAGTCCCAAATCGCCCTCGTCGGTCACCAACGTGATGCGATCGGGCGTGGAATGCGGCGCAAACCAGGCCCAACCGCGGAGGGACTGCTCCTTGAGATCCTTCGTCACCGGCCGGGGAAAACACCGGTTCCGCCCGGCGTCCGCCACAGGCTCCGCAAAATACGATCCGCGAATCTCGAAGGCCCGCAGCTTCGTGTGTTCCAGTTCCGTGGCCTCGGAGATAATCAGATACTGGCCGACCACGCTGGGTTTCGAGCGGAGGGATCCGCTGGCATGGTTGGTAAAGAGGATGGAGGGGCACGGGGGATGCCGGGGATCGTCGGGGGAGTCGATGGCCGCCGGGTCGATCGCATAGATCCGCTTCGAGTCGGCCGGGAAGAAGGCCAACCGGCTCACCGGATCATAGGCGCCGCCGACGGTCATCGGCTGGCCGACGTGAAAACGTCCCAGGCGTTTGCCGAGGGCGAGTTCCACGACGTGGATCTCCCCTTCACTGGTAGGCAGAAGTCCGCAGGGGCGGACCGGAGAATTCGGCGTCATCTGCCGGGGGACGACCGTCAGGGGCGCCACGAAGTTGCCGCCCGCCGCATAGCGCCATAACACCGACCCGCTGGCCGGATCCAATGCCAACAGGGAGTTGTCGTCCGCGTCGACGGCGATCAGCACCGCCCGGAATTCCTTGCTCGGGCTGATCCTCTCCGGCAGGCGATTCGCGTCGACTCCCAACCGACGCGCCCAGCGCAAGGATCCCCGGGCGTCGAAGGCGTAGAGAATCCCCCGGGCCAAGGCGAGCACGATCCGCTCCGGTTCCGCCGCCGTCTCGGCCGCCGGCGATTTGCCCCAGACCACCGCCACGGTGTCGCCCTGCCGATGATTGTCCTCCGGTTTGAAGGTCGATTCCTCTTGCTGTCGGAGAGGCTCCTCACGAGAGAAGCGAATTCGAGCCGCCTCGGCGCGATAGGCCTTGCTCAGCAACGGGACGAGGTCGCGCTCCTCGCGGAGGGCCGGATTGCGGGCCGTCAGCCGTTCCAAATCATCGTAAATCCCGTCGGCGTTGACGGCGGGATCGGTGCTCTGCGCCAGGGCGAGCAGTTTCATCGCTTGCTGCCGCGCGGCGAAGAGCCGCACCGCATGGTCCGCCTCTTCCAATCGCGACGACAGCTTGGCGGTCTTCTCCGCCACCCAGGGTTCCTTGATCGCCTCGTTGACCGTCTTCAGCAAACCGAGGGCCTTCCGGGCCAAAGCTACGCGTTGCGGCGAGGGAGGCTCTCCTTCCGCCCGGAGGAAGCGCTCCTCGATGAGGTAGGCCAGGGCCATGTACAAGTCGATGCAATACTCTTGATAGGCGGGATTATCCCGGCGGTCCTTGAAGATCTTCTCCAGTCGGGCAAGCCCCCGCTCCGCATTTCCGGTAAACGAGTAGATATCGTCCCCTAACCGGCACATGTCTCGGAAAAATGCGGCCTGGACGACCTTGGGATGATCGGGAAAATCACGCTCGAAACGGTCCAGGTTGCGGAGACAGGCCGACCACTTCCGTTCGTCGTAACGCGCCTTGATCTCGTTCCATCGCCAGCCGGGATCGCCCGTCGGGTCAGACGGCAGCAGGAACCAGAAAATCGCGCCCCCGACGATCGAGAAAGAGATCAGCCCCACGGCCAGAAGCTTGACGGTCAGCATCCGCCGCTGCCGACGCGTTCGCTCCTTCTTGGGCGCCGGGCTGGGGAGCGGTTGGTCGACGGAGGGGGCCGAGATCGTCTCCTCGGCGGCGCCCGATTGTAAAGTCTCCGACGCCACGGTAGGTCCTTCAGGGATAATCGCGTCCGCCGGCAGGACGACGACATCCGGCTCGACGATCGGCTCCCCCTCCACAATCGCCGGGAGGACGGGCAGGCCCGGTTCACGGTCCAATGCCCCCGCGTCCGGCGAATCCACAAATTCCGCCTCGATCGGCTCGGCGTCCGGCAAACGGGTTTCGACCATCTCCGGTCTTCCCGGCCCCTCGGCTTCGGCCTCCACGGCTTCCGCCGACGGCGCCTCGGAAACATCGATTGAAAAAATCTTCTGGCAGAGCTTGTTGGGACAGCGGATGCGTTTGCCGAGCGTATCCGCCGCCAGGTGATAAGAAGTTCCGCAACCGGGGCAGATCACGTCGACGGTCTCCCCGGGCGCCGCGGCGGGGATCCACGGCCGTTGATCGCTCAGTGTCGGCAACAATTCGGTCAGGCCGTCGATCAACTGCCGGGGGGAGGGCCGATTCCGATGGTCCGAGGCCATCGCCCTCTGAATCAACCGATCGAACGCTTCCGGAACGTCCGGCCGCTCGTCGCGGACCCGGGGACGAGGAGACTGGGCGTGTTGCCGGTACTTTTCCTCCAAATCGCTTTCCCGGAAGGGAGGACGGCCCGTCAAGCAACAGTAGGCCGTGCAGCCCCACGAATAAACGTCGCCCGCAATGGTCACGGAATGCGGATCGCGAAACTGCTCGGGAGCGGTGTAACTCGGCGTCCCCAGCACCGCGCCGGAGCGCGTGACCTGATCGTCGAAGTCGGTCATCAGGGCCAGGCCGTAATCGAGGATTTTGGGAATTTCTTCGGGCATGGCCAGAATGATGTTTTCCGGCTTGATGTCGCGGTTGATGACGCCGCGGTTCTCGGCGTGGGCCAGTCCGCGGGCGATGCCCAGGAGAATTTTGGCCGCGCGCAGCGGCGACAGCGGATGTTCCCGGCGGATCACGTCGCTGAGCTTGCAGCCGGAAACGAATTCCATGACCAGGTAGGGCCGTCCCCCTTCCTGGCCGCGATGGTAGGCCCGAACCATGTTCTCGTGTTGCAACTGGGACGTGGCGGCGATCTCGCGTTCGAACCGCCGTTGGGCGCGCTCCGGAGCAATCTCGCTCCGGGGAATTTTCAGGGCCACGGTCCGGTTGCCCATCTCAGGCTCGCGGGCGCGATAGACGTCGCCCATCCCCCCGCCGCCGATCCATACCAGTTCGCAGTAAGGTCCCAACACCGAGACTCCGCAGGACGGGCAACGATAGGGAATCTCCCCGCCGGGGGGAATGGAGAAACTGCGTTGGCAGGCGGAGCAACGAATCATGACTTCTTTTCAACCGGCGCAGCGGACTGGTCCGGCTTGACGCCGCCCGGCGGCGGAACTCGGCGCATAAAGTGGATTTTCTCGACTTGGATTCCCGCGGCGGCGTCAATGACGCGGACCAGCGCCTCGTGTTCCACGTCGTCCTCCACGTCCAGGAAGATCTCCGCATTGGCGCGGTCCTTCAGCACGTCGCTCAGCGCGTCGGGAAAATCGTCGAGGGTCACCGCCTGGTCCTGCACCTTGATCGTGCCGTTCTTCGCCACCTTGACGACCACTTGATCCCGAAGCGCCGCCACGGTCACCCGACCCGTCTTCGCCGCGCCCGGCTGCGGCATGTTCAAGGTCTTCTGCGTGACAAAGGCGGCGGTGATCATGAAAAATATGAGCAACTGGAAGGTGACGTCGATCATCGGCGTCATGTCCATTTTCGCCTCGTCGCCCGACGACGGACGGAAGAGCGGACGCGGCGGCACGTATTCCTCCAGCAGCGGATGATCGTCGACCGGCACCCAGCGATTCCCCCCGGGATCGCGGACCTGGGCGTCTTCGCCCACCACGCCGTCGGCCACCGCCCGGACCAGTTGCTTCAACTCGATGGCCCGGCCTTCACCGCTGCCGGCTTCACTCCGCACGCGCCAAGGGGTGGTGGTGGTCGTCATGTCAGTTCAACTTTTCTTCGACGCCGATCATAACCGGTCCCAGCCCGTCGAGGGCGC
The DNA here is from genome assembly GCA_016936015.1 of Pirellulales bacterium. GTDB lineage: Bacteria > Planctomycetota > Planctomycetia > Pirellulales > Thermoguttaceae > JAFGPV01. The sequence continues at coordinate 21,586 of JAFGPV010000042.1, read as the reverse complement.
CGAGCCGCTCGATCAGCTCCCGCAATTTCAGATACCGGGTTTTTTTGTGGGCGTAAACGATGACGTCTAACGTTTTTTCGTTGGCCGCCGCATTGCGGCCCACTTCCTGCAATAAGGCGTCCAGCGAATCGGCCTGATTCTCTTTCACGGGCGTGTTTCCCAGGTAGTAGTTTCCGTCGGCATCGATCAGCACCAGTTGCTGCCCTTCGAGGGTCACTCCCCGCCCGTGGATCGCGTGGGGGACTTCCATGGGAACCGGATTGGCCAGGGCGTTGGTCAACATGAAGAAGATCAACAAAAGGAAAGTGCAGTCGATCATGGGGGTCATGTCTATTTCCGTCTCATCCTCCGGCCGTTTCCCGGCCCGCGGCAGGGTGCTGCCGGCGAATTCGTCCTCGTCGAAGTCGGCGTACGCTCCGCCGGCCGGGCGGACCCGGACCACCGCCGCCAACGCGGGAATCTGCGTCAGCGGCTGCCAATCCGTCGCGCCGGCCGGCCGGACCAGATCCTCCGCCGAGATCCGGCCCTCGGTCGCCAGCCGGATCAGCGTTTCCATCGGCACTGGGCCGTACACCCGCCCCAGCGACACGACTTTCAGTTCCATGCGAGCCATCACGAGGTTCCTCGTTGTCGGGAGGGACGGACCGTCACTTCTTGGCGGAGATCTGCGAGACCAATTCGAGCGCCACCTGGCCGGCGCGCTGCAAGTCCAACTCGAACCGGTTCACGCGCTCGCGGAACATGGAGTAGGCGAAGATCAGGGGGATGGCCAGCAGCAATCCCTCCGCGGTGGTGAACAACGCCATGCCGATGTCGCCGGCCAGGTCGCTGGGATTGACTTTCGTCGCGCCGGCGATCTTGTCGAAGGCGAGGATCATGCCGATCACCGTGCCCAACAGCCCGAGCATGGGCGCCAACTTGGCAAAGACCAACAGCAGCGGCAGGAGAAAGTTCAGTTTGGGGATCACTTCCAACTCGATGTGGTTGGCGATCGCGTTCCGCGTGGCCACTTTGCCCTGATGGCAGGTCTGCAGGGCCGTGATGAAAAGCTGGGGAATGACTCCCGGCTCCTCCTCGCACAACTGGATCGCGGCCTTTCCCCCTCCGGCGGTCAACGTCTCCTTCAACTTGGCGACGAAGGCGGACAGATCGGTCTTCGCCGTGTAATTCAACCACAGTCTCCAGATGATCATCGTGACGCTGGTCAGGCTTAACGCGGAAAAAGCGATCACGAAAAACACCCCGTTCGCTTCGATGATGTGTTTCAGACTCAACATGGCGGACAGGCTCCCTTACGAGTGATCAATGACAATCTCTATGCAATTTATCGGACGTCGTCCGCGGCCTACCGGGGAGTCTGCCCGACGACGATGACGTCGAGCTTCCCGCCGCGGCGAATACATTCAAATTGTGTGCTGCGGATCTCCTCTTCTTTCAAACCCTTGTAAGCCAGTTCCAGTTGCAGCATCCGGTTTTCCAGCTCCGGGGGCAGGAAAGCGACCATAAAGGAGGGCGGAGGAATGCCCAGGAACGACGCGACCCGCGCCACCGACGCGGAATTGTTGTCGATCCAGTACACCCGATTTTCGCTACCCAAATCGCGCAATTCCGAACGGCGGTTGCTGCCGCTGGGATTATAAAAATAGCGCCACTTGTCCCCCTCCGCGGGAAAGGCGACCGTGGCGCCCAGACCGTCCAATTGCGTCAGGTAGTCCCTCGGCGAGGAGAGATTAAAGCGGAGGATCCAGCGAGCGGCCCGCCCGCCTTCGCCGCTGCCGGCCCCGCCGGGAGTCTTCCCGCTTCCTCCCGACTTTCTTTGATTCTGGAAGTGATTCGCCAGTTTCTGGCGTCTGGCGCGCGCTTCTTCCAACTTATTCTTAATATCATCCATCTGCCGTTCGTACACTTGCGCGTCTTGCCCTTCGGCAAACTCGACCGGTTCGAGGGGCACATCCTGTGTGTCCACCTGCTCCACCTCGGTGCTGGGCGCCGGCGGCAAGGGTTCCGATTTCGACTCTTCGGCGCTCTCCTCCAGCGTGCCTTCGTCTTCCGCCGCGGCATCTCCCATGCCGGAAGGCTCGGTTTCACCCTCCACGACTTCCGCCACGTCCACCGCCGGCGGCGTGGGATCCCGCTTGATCGTCATCGCGGCCGCAAAGGCGATCAACAGGATCAGAAAAAGATGCAGCGCCACGGAGACGGACGACGACCAGGGAAACTCGCCGTGGGGCGAATAACGCCGCCACCACGGTTGCTGGGCCGCCGCCAACTCGTCGAGCGCTTTTTCCTGTCGGACCGGCGTCTTTGCCATTACTTTCCTCCGCCGTGCTTTACTTGCTCCAGCCACCAGTTCTGCCATTGTTTTTGCGCCGCGATTACCTCCGCCATGCCGTCGCCGGAACGCGGTCCATAGTCCTGGTCGGACAGCCCGCGCAGCACCTCTCCCGCCTTGGGCCATAACTCGCGGGGCAATTGCGGCAGCAACTCGATAAGCTCACGGGCATTCCGACGGTCCTTCAACCGGGCAAGCAGTTCCAGGGCCGCCTTGCGGCTGCCGCGGTTGAATTGGGGCCGCTCCACCACGGCCAATCCAACCTGGCCGTACTGGGCGCGGCGGTCGGCGTCGGCGCGGGCAATCCGCCCGTCCACCTGCTTCCAGATCAAGTCGCTCAGTTCCCGGTCCTCTTTTCCCAACCATTGCAGACAATGGGAGAGGGGAGCCCGTTGAAAGGCGTTCGCCATTTGACGGCGCGCCAAGCGGGCCACCTGGGGATCGTCGGCGGCCGCCAATTTCCAGATTCCATCGAGTTGACTCTCCACCTCGCCGTATTTGGGACTGCGGCGGCTAAGCTCGGCCTCCAACTTCTGCTGAATGCCCGGATTGTCCACGGTCAATCGGGTCTGCAGAAGCTCCAGCACCTCGGACTGCTTGGCCCGTTGGGATATCTTGTTCATCGCCTGGAGCCTCGTCTGGGTATCCGGCGATTGGGTGGCAAACTCAATCAGGGTGTCCAGGTCGAAACTGTCCATGGAGATGACTTGCTTCACCTTTTTGGCCAGGGCGGCGCGGGCGAGGTCCTTCCGGCCTTGGGTGGCCTCCAGCAGGTCTTTCATTTGCTCCGCCGTCAAGTCTCCCCGTTTAACTCCTTGCTTGAGAATTTCCAGCAGGTCGTCGTAATAATTGGCATGAGGAGTACAGTCCGCTCGGTATTGCATCGTGCTCATCAGTTCCTCGCGAAGCCGGTCGAGGACCTGCCGGGTTCCTTCGGGCCCCATCACTCCCAATAACTGTTTGGCGGCCGTACGATACTCGGGGACCTTCTGCAGGGGGAAGTCGGGAAACTCGCGGGGGATGATGTTCTTGGGATCCATGTAAGCCAGGATCTCCAAGCAGTCCCGGCCCTTCCGGCCCAGGAGCGCCCGTTGCTGGGGCGTCAAGTCCGACTGGATCTGACCGGCATTCCGGGCAGCGCCGGACAACGGCCCTTTCTTCTGCTGGGTATCCGCCGCCTTCTTTGCCAACTTTTTCAGATCCCGGCCGCTCTGCAATTGGGCGCCGCTTAGCCGCGCGTCGATATCCGGGATGGCCTGTTTCACGTCTTTCATCCATTCGTCCAGCGATTTCGTCACCAGCGCCGCGTTATGGAAGCCGTCCGCCAGCGTCGGCCCGACGACGCCCGCGCAGAGCGCGACCGCCGCCAGGACCGCCCGCAGTAAACCACGGACGCCGGCCGGACGATTCACCGTCAGGTCGCATCGGATCGCACGCATCATCTTGTCGTAAGCGGAAATGGTGTGCTTTGCTCCGGGAAGCACCGGTTTTTCCCGACGTTATTGGGAATCCGACGAACACCTCCATCATACCACCCGGAGACGGCAATCCCAAGGGGAGGAAAGGGCGGCGTCCACCTCCACGATGACCGTCACGGAGCGTTGGACTAGAGGAACTCCTTGAGAAAAAATTCCACGGCATCCCTCCGCATCTCCATCGCGCTATCTCCCTCTGAGCAAATCTTTCTTCCATTTCGCGATTTCTGCCTCCGCTTCCTCCAAGGTATCTGTAATGGCCAATCTTTTCTTCTGAGGCATCTCGTTTTTTCTGTATGAATAGATTTTGCTCGATTCGTATGCTTTTGACTTGAGGCTTTTAAACATCGCATCCAACTTATTGCGTGCGAGGAATTCCGTACTGATCAGCACTTCGGAATAGAGCATTTCCGTTTTGCCCAAGACGGCGATTGCATAATATTTGCGAGGCCGCTTTATATCTTGCTCCCCCGCAGGCTTCGAGGGCTGTGCAACTTGATCGACCAAGAAAGTGACCTTCTTGTCCGGCTCCGCCAGCCGCGCCATCCAGACCAGGGTGAAATCAAACGGCAACCTACCGGAATGGCTGGAAATACCGCGAGGAACACGCGACCGGGAATTGGAAGGCTTGGGCGCGTCCGACGGTTCAGTGACCGTAACGCCGAAGAGGACTTTCTCGCGTCGCTTCAAGCTGCCAAGCAAGGCGGAACCTTCCGGATTAGGATCGTAAAACATAGTGAGAGGAGAAGGATCGGAGCGGAAAAACAGGTTAGTAACAACAACGACGTCCCTGTGATTCAAAGACAAGTGGTATCGAAAGTACCCGCCCATCTGGATCGTCCGTCCCAGCATCTTTAACGGATCTTTCTTGACTTGATCCCACTGCTCCATGGCCTCGGTAAAGTCGGGCAGCGGGACTTCCGGAGCCGATGCCGACGGAGACTCCGGGATCGAAAACGAAACTCTCTTGTCCGGCTCCGAGAGACGTGCGATCCAGGCCAGGGTGAAATTCAATCTTGGCGTACCGGAAGGGCGGGAACTGCCGCGGGAAGTACGCGACCGGGAGCCGGAAGGATGGAACGCCTCTTCCCGTTTGACGACCCTGACGCCAAAGAGGATCTTCTCGCCTTGCTTCAAGTGGTCGAGCATCGCGGAACCTTGTGGATTAGGGGAGTATTCCACAAGGAGAGGAGAAGAAGCGGAGCGGAAGAATAGATGGTCAATAGTTACGTAATTCCCATCATTCCCGGAGGAATGGTGGTCATAATTCCCGCTCATCCGGATCGTCCGTCCCAACCGGCTTGATGGATTTATCACGATTTCGTGCAACTGTTTCATGGTCTCGGCAAAATCGGGCAACGGCTCTTCCCGAGACGGCGACGGCGGCATGGTTGTGTCCACGCGGCGGTCATTCGCCCCGGACCGCCGCGGAGGGAGGGACGCGTGCGTCGTTCTCTGCGCATTCAGAACGCGTAATCCAAGAACCGTGATCTTTGGATATGGTGACGTTTCATCCTGGGAAATAGTGGCAGAAATCTGCAACTTTGCTCCAGGAAGGGTATATGGATAATGATTACGCCGCGATTGGGAAATATTGTCAATGATGGCAACTGGGCGAAATAGATTTGAGCGACTAGGAGAAACCATGTATCCGTTAGAATAGCGATTGTATAGGAGAGGCGAAATGAGGACATCAGGCACATAACAGGTAAACTTCACAATGCCCGATGACGGAGGACACATCAAGAGCCGGGCGAAATCGGTGACTTCCTCCTCCTCTTGCCGGAACCGCTTCCGGGGCGGCCCCCCGACGTTGACCACCGAGTCCGATTCGCCGGGCCGCTCGAGCCGCGTCAGTCGAATGAGCGGCGTGCGGTCCGTGATCAGCCGCCACCGGGGACAGTCCTCTTCCGAGGCCGCCTCTCCCTGGACGCTGACGACGTCGGGTTCGGTGCACAGGCGGAGGCAGCGATAATCGATCACTTGGTCGACGAAGTCATATTTTCTCGTATAGGCCTCGATTCCTTTGTTGCCGTTGACCGGCGAAGACAGGTCGATCAGCATGTGGGTTTCCCCCCGCCGAGCGATCAAGTCGATCAAAACGCCCTTCCAGGGACCGATGCCGATCGGCGAAGTCGAAGGGGCGGAACTGATTGGGGGAGCAGGGGGTAGAGGGGACGAAGAGGACGCCTCCGTGACGGAGAGGGATTCCTCTTCGGACAAACGGGAAGTGAAGAGCGGGATTAAAAACAACCAACAGACGAGCGCTACGGCGACGATCCCCGTACACCCAACCACCGGATTAATGGGCATTTGAAAAATCACCACTGGCGGCAATTGAAAGATCCATTGCCACAATCTTCTTAAACCCCTCCTCGGCAGAGGCTCCTCGGAGTCTCCGACTTCCTCGGTTGCCGTCTCTCGGGGCTTTTCCTCCAAAGGCAATTCTGGCGGCTGCTGAGGCTCCCCCAGCGACTCGGCAAGATCGTAGATCTCTGAGTCCGTCGTACGAACTTTGCCCCGCTTTTTCTGGTTGTCGATGCTGGAGAGGACTTCTTTCCACAAAAGGTCCCCAAACGTCTCCTCAACCTTTTTGGAATCTTTCACCTCGGCCCCGGGAAAGAGCTCTTGCAGCAGACGATTCATCGATGCTTTGTCTGCAGCGCAAAGCCGTTTGGCCACCAACTTCCTGTACCGCGGGTGAATCCCCTGGCGGCCGACCCACTCCTGTACCCGGTTGAACGCCCAGGATTTTTGGTTGCTCCCATGCTCCTGGGTACAGTCCGTTTGCAGTCGGCGAAAGACGTCCCGGGCAATCTGTTTAAAGGCCGCCCGATTCCGGAGCGCGGCCTCGGCCGCCCGGAGCATTTCTCCCAGCCGCCAGCGGCAGTTGTTTTCGGCGCCGCTGGCGGGATCACGGCTTTTCAGGGCTTCCTTGGCCATCTCAATGGCCGATAAGAGCCACGCTCCGTTGGGAGAGAATACCGGGCAATCCAACAACTCATAGAAATCGCGGGGCATCCGCGACGCCGTAAACCACTCGCCCACTTTCGCGGCGATCCGCTTCCGGTCATATTCCTTTCGCTGCAGCGGATTCGTCAGGCACCTCAAGGCCTGGGAAATCTCGTCGAGAATGTCGTTGGCTATCTTGCCGTCCGTGCCGCCGGCGTACTTGAGAACGTGACTGTAGCGGTCTTTCGCCGTCTGATCGATTCGTTCCAGATCACTCTCATCAACCGGCAGACCGAGCAAATCGTAATAAGTTGGCGGTTGACGCTCAGGCGGAATTTTCAGCCACTGTTGGTAGGCATCGAGACCCATCGCGCCCATTCTCATCTGTAACGAATTACGGCTCCGGCAAAGGAACGATTTATGATCCTGCCGCCACACGCTTCCCCGGTTGATATTCTCATGTTGATCCGACCGTCGAGGAACGAGCCCCTATTCGCAGATCCATCCGTTCTGATCCGGCACGTGCCTCGTGATGCGTTGCTGCTGGCCTCGACAAGATTCCATTAATTAAAAAGGGGGGGAATTCCATTGTCAAGACCACGGTCGGCACTCGGAGGGAAAGGCCTGAAGAACCAGCGTGGTCATACAAAGATCCAGCTTGTTGCAAAAGCCCCCCATTGGTGTGTTGTGGCGATTGTGGATTCCGTGCGAATCACGTCGGATAAAACGATTCCAGAAACACCATCCCTCGCGGCCCCGCCGCCGCGGGTGCCTACGGTTTATCGGACGTTCTGGAAATCGTGGCGATCAAGGCGACGGCGGCCAGCAGCGCGACCGTCAGCACGGCCATCACGATCAGGCACTGCGACGGCGTGGCGCCCATCCAGCGGAGCAGGCCGAAGAGCACGGCCACCACGAACATCAGCCCCAGCAGCGTGCCGACGCCGAATTGGAAGGGCCGGGATGGGGGGGAGTTGTTCATTTTTCTCACTCTACCCTCACCCCCGCCCCTCTCCCAGAGGGAGAGGGGAGTTTTCAGCGTTCCCACTGCCGCAGTTTCTGGACCGCGGCCAGCACCGTGTTGCGGCGGCGCTCGAAGAAGGCAAAGGCGGCAATCAGCGCGGCGCCCAGCGCAATGCCGCAGAGGTACCAGATCCACGTGTGGTGAAGATCCACCGCCGCGTACCAGATCATGCTGATCAGGTCCAGCAGGAGGAAGACGACGCCTAAAATCAGGAACGAGCGGATGCGGAGCACGAAGCCCAGCACCACGCCGCAGACCGAAAGGAACATCAGCACCAGCGGCAGCCGCCAGTCCTTGCCCACCCCGGCGATGAACATGTCGGCCGACGAGGAGAGATAGATCACGCTCAGGGTCACGTAGCGGATCAGTGTGCTTTGGTTCTTGCTCAGCCGGTCGTGGTGCAGCAGTTCGGTCGCCAGGGCCGCCAGGGCCAAGGGGATCAGCCACAATTGCGGGTGTTTGAAGAAACTGACGTCGTGCTGGTAGAGCGCCACCCAGAAGCCGAGATTCGCGGTCAGCACGGCCAGCGCCAGGCAGCCCCACGAACGCCGCAGGGAGGCCATCAATCCGTAGAATCCGCCGGCCAGGAACCAGAAGATCGGCGTCCGGCCGGTCAACCCCCAGGACGATGCCGGATCGCTCTGGAACCAGAAACCCACGGCCGGCAGCAGCGGCAGCAGCAGGGCCGTCCGCTCCAAGGGGAGGCTCAAGACCGGCAGCTTCCGGCGCTGGAACCATTCGCTCAGTCCCGCTCCGGCATACGCGACGGCCAACAGCACGAACATCCAATACTGCCGCATAATTTCCAGGTTAAACCATTCCGGCCGGGTCAGGTAGAGGTGCAGTCCGATCAGGGCGCCCAGCGCTTCGGCCGCGTACACGTAGGCCTGCCGGTTCGCGTCGCTGAGCCGAAAGGGATCGAGTTCTTTCACGACGGCAAACGCCAGACATCCGACCAGCAGGACCGCCAACACGACCGCCACCTGGATCATCTCGGAAACCGACACCGGGGCGCCGCCGTGAGAATCGAACCACCAGCCCTCCTGGATCAAGACCAGGGCGAGCGCCGCGCCGGCCAACGCGCCGAACCACGGAAGCATCCGCCGGGCGGACGGTATCCAGGCGCTCCGCGCGGGAAAGAACCTCGGTATCCCGAAGCCGCAGACCACCGCCATCGTCCCCCCGGCCGTCAGCAGGGCCACGCAACGGTGCAGCCACGGAGCGGCCAGTCCAGGATCAATGCCCGACCAGCGAATTCCCGCCAGGAACAACAGCCCGGCGATAAAGGATGCAGGCCGCCACGATTCCCGCTGCCAGGCCATGACGATCGCCGCGCCCAGCAACATCAGCAGTCCGGAAACGCCGGTCAGCCGGCCGGACATCCCAAATAAGACGATGTCCCGGCCGAAGTCGTCGAAGCCGAAGTCAATCGTCGTCCAGACGCTTAGCGCCCCGGCCAACAGGAAGAGAACGGATTGCGCAGAGTAGAACCACTCGGCAGACCAGTAATCCCGATCCCCGGGATTGCCATCCCGGGGGGTTGGATTGGGAGTCAGGGAACCACGGGAATAATGGCGGATTTTCGGCAGCAGCCAGCCGATCACCGCCGCAGCCAGCATGAATCCGGCCAGGTCGCAGCCGGCCTTCCAGTAAAGCATCCGCGGCGGCATGTCCAGGGCTTCCCAAAAAAATCCCAGGGCCGTCAGGCCGCAGAGGTACAATCCCGCCGGGACGAATCGGGCGCGGCGGTCCCCCAAGTGCAGCAACATGACACCGCCCACGGCCGCCATTGCGTACCACGTCAGCCGGTCCACCGTATGGTGCGGGAAGGAACTCAGGTCGAAGGCCAAACCGGACGCACTGACCACGGCCAGCAGACCTACTCCGCATCCAACCGCGAGATGCGAATAGGGGCAGGGACGATTTCCCACGGAAAGATGCGGCACGCAGCCCGGCCGGAGCCGGTCCGCAAGCATCCACCATGCCGCCGTTGCGGCAAAGCACACGGCCTGAACTTCCAGTAGGTCCGTCCAGTCCGGCCTGCTCCAAGCAAACCACACGGCAACTCCGCCCAGGTTGACGATCAGGCCGGAGAGGGACACGTGCGCGGCCGAGCGCCGCCAGAGGGCGATCACTCCGGCGGCAACGCCCATCGTCCCCAGCGCCCGCAACGCCCACCACACGCCGTCCGTATCCCAGCCGCAATACATCACGGCAAAAAGCACCGCAAGTATTCCGCAGAAGCTCGTCGCGGAGACGCTATAATCTTCCCGTTTAGCGGCCGCCGGCACGGCGGCCCCGGCGTCGCTTTCCATTGTGGCCGCCGTACCGGCGGCCGCTAAACGAGTTTTCGCAATAAAAAACTGACTTGCCAAAAGGATCAACGCCGCCGCGGCCCAGGTCGTGTAAAGCAGGTGATACTCCTGCCAGGGGAACACCGCATTGCCGTTGCCCGCCGCACTGCATGCAACCATCACGCCGACGGCAACGCCCGTCGCGTCGAACAGCCGCATCAGCCCCCCGGGCGAAGTGCGGTAAACGTACCACGCCGCCGCCGCCACGGTCAGCAACAGGCTTACCCAGCCGGTCGTATCGGCCCAACGGTCCATCCCCCCGGGCAATCCCAGGGGATGGGACGCAAGCATTGCCAGCGGCACGACCAACAGCAGGATCGTACCGAACACGGGCAACCCGACTTGCAACGCAAGCAACGGGCTGTGCCGCCAACGTCCTTCGCCAAGCTTGAAAAGCCGCTTCCGCGCGGCCAGCCAGAGCAGGGCGCCGGCGGCCGAGGCGATGACGTTCGCCTGCACCAGCCGGATCCACCACTCGTCGAACTTGAGTAGTCGTAGTTCCTCGAAGTGCCAGACGGCCAGCGAGGCGGCGACGTTCACACCCAACGCGGCGCTGAAGGCCCAACCCTCGCGGCGGCGCCAGACGGCCATCGTCGCCCCGGCCAGGCTCGCCAGCGCAACGGCGCCGGCGGCCCAGAGCCGCTCGTTATCGGCGTCGGGATGGAAGAAGCCGGCCTTCAGACCCAAGACGACCGCCGCCAACGCCGCCGCGCGGACCCAGAGGGCCGACAGGCGGATCAACGCCTGCGGCGGCCCCGCCGCACCGGGCAGCGTCCGCTGGGCGGCGACCTGCCACGTGCCCAACGCAATCAAAAACGCATACAACCCCCAACCGAGCATCAGCACCCGATACGACCAGTATGAAGGAATAATTGCCGCCGTTGAGGAATTAATATACGGGAGAAAACACGCCAGCAACGCAACCACGGCCATACCGCCCAGCCCCACGACATGCGCCGAGAGCGGTTTTCCGTTTTGGCCGTCGCGGACTCCGTAGGCGACCAGCGTCAGCAGCAGCGCCGCCCAGCCCCAAAGCCCTCCTTCGGCAAACGCCCATTGATCGACGTGCGGATGATTGAAGAAAATCAGGAGGACGGATAAACCGATCAGGAAAAAGTTTCCCAGCGCCGCCATGCCGATCTGGAAAGACATCAACCGGCCGTCCCCTTCCCGACGCTTGCGGCTTAGCAAGTCTTGATCCGAAGGGCCGACCTCGCGCCACACGTCAATCCACCGCCGGGCGACCATCCAGACCAATGCCCAGGCCGCAGCCGTCACCGTGGCCAGTTGGCAGACCGTTACGAAATGCCACACTTGAAAGGAAATCGGCGGCACGGCGGTGACCACCGCCAGGCAATAACCGAGCACTACGGCCAACTCGGTCGCCAATCCCGCCGTAAAGGCGTAACCGGCCGAGGACTCGCGCAGCGCATGCCCCACCAGGCCGCCGATGACCAACGCCAACGGGATCAGGTAGGACCAATTGGCGCCGAGTTGGTCAAAAAGACTTCCCGGCGCAGGACCGGCCAACGAACCGCCGATGAGTTGCAGACAGGCAGCCTCCAGCGTCAGCAGGATCACCGGCGCCGCGGCCAATCCGACGGCCAATCCCCGGGCGGCCGGCAGGTCGGATTGCTCGATGCCGACTTGAAAACGGAAGCGGCGACTCCAGGCGGCAAGCCGACCGCGTCCCCAGACGGCCGCGGACAATAGCAGGAAACCCAGCCCCAACGCCCAGCGGCCGGCCGAAGCAACCGCCAACTGGTCATTGAATTGCAATGCCGCAAGGAGCAGGGCCGTCAACAGGACCACTTCGCTGCCGCACATTTCGGCCTGGCGCCAACGTTGCCAAAGCGCCGCGGTCATACTGACCGCCAGGACGGCCAGCAGTGCCCAACTCGTCCCCCCGTCCAGGTTAAACGCGGCGGTCGGGCCGAGGCTGCCGAAGATTTCCTGCTGCGTGTGAAAAACAAAAACGATCGCCGTTAAACCGAAAAACGACCAGACCACGGCGTGCCGCAGCGCCCAATCGACGGCCGGCCCGGCCTGCAACAGATACGTCCAATTGCCGGAGAGCGAAAAGGGAACGATAGTACCATTCTGTTTAGCGGCCGCCGGCACGGCGGCCCCGGAATCATCATCACTCATGGCCGCCGTGCCGGCGGCCGCTAAACGGAAGGCCGTCGCCAGTCGCACACCGAGCCAAACCAGGCCGAGCGCCGCCAGGCCGAGGCCGTACGCGGCCAGGTTCTCAGGCTCCGTCAGGCAATCGGTCCAGCGGAATGCAGGATTCCCATATTGCAGCCAGGCGGTCACTGCGCAGAGGACCGCCAAGATTGTGACCGCGTGATGGGCGGCAAACCATCGCCGACGCCGGTGGAGCCACGCCAGCGCCAGCCAGCAGAGTCCCGCCCAGGCCAGGCAGCCGGCCAGGGTAATCCAAAACGACACCGTCAACCCGGCGCCGGTCGGCAGGAGCCAGAACGGCGCGGCCCCCAGCAGGTTGATTCCCACATAGCTCAAGATGACGCCTCGCCAGCGGATCGCCAAATACAGACAGACCAGTCCGTAAAAGGCATAGAGCGAGGCGGCGCGGAGGACGTCGGCCGGGAGATCCCAGAAGGGGACAGTCCCATTTTTACTTTGTAAAAATTGGGACAGTCCCCCGGAAAAAATCGCTATTCCCCCATGCCACGTGACCAGCAGTAATCCACAGATCGCCGCCACGATGCTGCCGGCGATGTACATCCGGCCGTGATCCTTCCGGCCGCGGCGGAGAAACACCTCCGACGCCGCGGCAAACAGAAAGAACAATCCGCCCAGCGCCACGCCGCTTTTCGCGCTAAAAACCAGGTCCACCAACCGGCCGCCGAGCGCCGGTTGGAAGATCAGCAGCGACTGCCCTTGCCAGCCGCGCAGGTCCGGATCGACGACCAGGCAAAAACCGGCCAGATAGGCCAACGCCGCGGCGAGCATGACCCCGGCCTGGGCGGGAGGAAACCGGTAGCGGAGCGCCGTCCAGGTCAACGCCGCCGCCGCCAGCAGGCCGACGGCGATCAATAATCCCGGCTGCGGCCAGGCCATGCCCACTGCGGTCAATTGGAAGACCACGCCCAGCAGCGCGATCATCGTCCCGCCGATGCGGTACCCCTCGAACTGTTCCTCCCGAGGAAAGCGTTGCAGGACGCTTAGTCCCCCGACCAGCACCGGCAGCGTACAAAGGATCAAAGGGATTGCCAGGAAATGCAGCGCCCCGGGCATGCCGACACCAACCACCCCTTGGGCGACGAGCAGTCCCAGGGAAACGCCCGTGGCAAACAGGGTCATTCCCAACAGAAGCCACCGCGAGTTGATCTCGGCGATGGAAAGAGCAGTCCCCTCTCCCATTGGGAGAGGGGCCAGGGGTGAGGGCGACGATGGTAAATAGCCGGCCCTCACCCTAACCCTCTCCCAAAGGGAGAGGGGACTTGAAGTGGCTCCCCACAACACAAGCGGCGGCAAGACGCCCAGGGCCAGCATCGCCCCCGCCGGAGAACTCGCGCCCAACAATCGGGCCATCAGCAGGATGCAGGCCGCGTTGCCCAGGACGCCCAGCACCAGCGGACCGGGCCGGGGCGGCGTGAGCACCTTGCCCGACAGCCAGGTCAGGCCGGCAAAGAGGAGCAACGCCGCCGCTTCCAAACCGGCGGTGACGAGGTTCCACTCCTGTTGCCACAAACTGGCCAGGGCCAGGAAATTCAGCGGCACCAGCAGCGTGGCGATCACCAACAGACACCGGCCCGTCGCCGGGAGCCGCCAGCGGTAATAGGCAAACAGTCCGCTGCCGAAGATTGCCGAGGAATAGCCAATGAACACCAAAAATTTCAGCGCGGGAACCTGTTCCAATTTATTCCAGAAATTGATTACCATCATGATCGAGCAGCCGACGATCAGCAGTCCACCGACCAGCGTGACGATCAATTCGGCCCAATGGATGTTGCGTTCCTCGAGGAATCCCGAAAGGATTTCGCCGAAGGATTTTCGCGGCGCCTTGCGAGCCGGGGCGACCCCGGCCCCGGCCGCCCCAGACGAAAGGGAAACTACCGTCGAAGGAATTTCGCGAGCCGGGCCGGCCCCGGCTTTTCCCAGCGGAAGCGCAAACGGTTCAGGAGGCGGAGCGGGAGGCTCTTCGACAACCTCCGCCAGGACCGGCGCTTCTTCCTGCTTCGGCGTCCTGAAGGGCGTCGGGGCCACGTCGCGGAGATACGCCGGCACGACGCCCGGCTTCCACAAACGGTCGCGATACGCCTCGGCCCGCCGCAGCCATTGATCGGCCAGTTCCGCCTCGACCGTTTGGTTCTCGGCAAACCGCCGGAGTTGACGAACGAAGGCGTCAAGGTCCCGCAGCTCGTCGGCCAAGGCGTCGGTCTGCTCCCGATCGCACCAATGACAGCGCGGTTCGGCAACCGGCGTCTGACGGCCGCAAAACACGCAGACCCGCTCGGGCTTCGCCCGGCGACGGAATCCGCGGAACATCCACGCCAGAAAGACCTTCAGCCCGTACCCGGCCAGAATCACCAGGAAGGCGATGGTCCCGAAAACCAGCAGGATGATCGGCAAGTCGTGCATGGCAGGAGACGCAATCGGAACAGCGAAGAATGAAAGCCCTTATCGATCTGGATAACTGTTCTATAGCCGGCGGCTAACAGCCGCGAGAGACGCACATTCCCCACGGCGGCTGTCAGCCGCCGGCTATCGGATGCAACTTTTCCGTCCGAAACTTATATGGAATCGGCACACAAGTGCCGGATCCTAACCCACGACTCTTCATGGTCATCCACAACCCTCTATTCCGGAGGCTCTATCCGGGTGAAGATATAACCATCTCAAAAGGATTATCGGCTTTTCCAGGTGGGATCGGGCCGCTGTATCTTCCTCGGAATAGTCGATCCGCAGAAAGCGGAGAATCGGCAGACGCCGGAGATCGACGAGAACCGGGAGAACCGGAAGAAGCCGGCGCCGGGAGTTCCCCCGGCAAATCATCTCCCTCGAAGTACGACCGGCGGATCACTCTTTGATGAACTGGACGCTCTTTAATTCGTCCACGTTGCGGCTCCACATGCCTCCGTTTTCAAGGCCCACGCTGCTAATCGCGGCAATCACGGAGAGTAAGATCAGGGCCAGCATCACGGCATATTCCACGGCGGTCGCCGCTTCTTCGTTGCGGAGTAGTCGGAGAAGGCAATCCATGGCGGCATCCTCCCGGCTCGACAGGCCTGGCGGTCAGGAAAACTCCGGTGCCCCTCTTCAATGCTATCTTATAGGGGGGTAATGTCAAAGATTTTTCCATCGGGGGGTGCGTCAAATGCGCCATTTCAGGGCGACGGATCGGGAAACCGCCGGGGCAGCGCGTCGGGAGTGGCGCCCGGGGGATCGGGGGAGGCGATCGGCGCCTGCCAATCCTGCACCCGATGGGCATCCAGGTCCCCGCCGACCGGTCCGGCAAATTCCATTCTGCCCCGCACCAGCCCTGCAATCGATAGAACCGTATCATCCAACGATTCTTCCCGACCGTCGGCGGTCAAGCATTGGGCAACAACGCCTCGAAGCGGAAGGAGCGAACCCGCCCCGATCCAGCGGAGACGCCCGGCGAGAACGTCCGGCGAAACCGCCGCTCCCAGCGAAAGCAACGCCGCACGCCGGTGGACCGCAAACACGCAGGCCTCCGCGTCGATGGTGATTTCACCGAGCGACGCCAAGGGGAGACCGTCCCCCTGACCGGCCTCCAGCACCGGTCCGCTTTCACGGAAGGTCACGCGGCGAAAGCGAAGCCTAAGCGATTGGCCGGACGGCGGCAGCCGGCGAAGCACAACCCAGGGAGGGGCAGCGCCGTGTTCCTCCGCCGACCCGAGAAAGAGGACGTTGCTGGCCTCGATGCGGACGGCGCCGGACCGCCGGCAGTCGACGCCGGCGCCGATACGGCGGAAAATGCAATTCGTAAAACTGAGCTTAGGGCTTTGATCCGCGGCGGCATCGTCTTCGGAAGGATTTGTCCAACGGACGGCCGCCGTTTTGCAGCCCTGGAAGGTGCAGCCGCGGAACCCGGCCCGGCGGCTGTGCAGGACGACCAACGCCGACGCCTCCCCGGCTCCGGCCGTGAAATCGACGTTTTCGATAAGGACGTTCTCGCCCGTGATCGTCACGCCCGGCTGGCCGGCCGAGAGGCAAACCCGCCGCCCCGACCGGCCGATCATCCGTTGTCCCGGCTCCAAATGGAATTGCATCCCCGGCGTAACGTTCTCGGGCGTGAGGAGAACGTCGGGAGGTGGTTGGTCGTCGGTCGTCGGTCGTTGGTCGAAGGTCACGAATGACGTGCGGTTCACCTGGTCGTCGCGAGAATCGGTCTTCGACGACATTTTCTTTCCCTTCCCCTCATGGATAGCCGCGGCCAGCGGCCGCGGCGGCGTGGGGGACATGGGGAAAGCCGGAGATTTTACAACGTTTTTCCGCGACCGCTGGTCGCGGCTTTCCACGGAATTGACAACACCCCGACCGCCGGCGACGGATTCCAAGACGGGAGTCCGGCGGCGATACCCGACGACGAGAATCAACAACGACGCGGCAACGGCCAGTCCGGCCAACCAGCCAGGCCAAGAGGATGGAAGCTTCGCCCGCCGACGGCGCCGGCGGAGCGGTCGGACGGATCGGCGGAAGAAGGCCCGAAGCAGGACGTTGCCGGCCGGCGTCGGCGGGCCAAGCCGTTCGGCCAGCCGGGCCATTGAGGCCGGCCGCCGCTCGGGGACCGCTTGCAGACAGTCCGAGAGGGCCTCCGCAAAAAAGTCCGGCACGCCGGAGACATAACGCCGCACGTCGGGAATCGCCGCCGTTTGTGCCGCACAGAGTTTGCTCAAGACGTCGCCGCCCGGTAGCGGCGGCCGGCCGCCGAGTAAATGCCACCACACGCAGCCGCAGGCATAGAGATCCGAGGCGATCGTCGGCGGACCGCCGCCGCTAATCCGCTCCGGGGCCAGGGCGTCGTAGGCCTCCGGCGCCAAGTCCGCCCGGGAAAAGCCCTCGCCGCCGCGGAGCAGCCCGCGGAGTGCCGGCCAGAGCAGTCCGATTTCTCCGGAGCGGCTCAACCACAGCGTCTGCGTACTGACATCGCCGTGACACCGACCCTGCCGCTCCCAGTCGGCCAACTGCCCGGCCATGCCCCGGGCAATTTCAAGGACCACTCCCGGCGGGAATCGCCCGTGACGGACGAGCATCTCGGCGGCGCTCTGCCCGTCGCGCCACGGCGCCGCAAAGTACGTCTGCTCCCCTTCGCGGCCGCACTGAAGATAAACGTCGTCGAAAAAGGGGTCCGTACTATTTTCTACCGGGGCGGATGGGCACGAGTGGTCAGCGCCAGGCAATTTCCGGAAAACAGTTCTGACCCCTTTTTCCAATGCGAGCCGGACGAGGGCGCCGGTCTCGACGTGTCTTGCCCGATAGTTGCCGACGTACGCCGGCCCGCCAATTTTTTCCACGAGGACGTAGGGGCCGAGGCGGAGGCGTTCGCCCCGGCCGGCGTAGATCTCGGCCGCCTGGAAAGGCGTCAGCCGGCGGCGGCTAAGCAGGGCGTCAATCCACAGCGACTGGCAAAGGACGTGATCGCGGGCGATTTTGGAAAAGGCCCGGCTCCGCGGCACGGCGGTCCCCCGGAGAACAATCCCCAGGCGTGCAAATAAAGCGGCCAATGCCGGCGGCGGCGGATCCCGCATGGTTCGTCCGTGAATCTCTTGCAGTAGGTTGATCAACGCTGACCGTCTTCTGGTCATTCCAAGCGAAGCAAAGAATCTCGGCACCGGATGGCGTCGGTCGTAAACCGCAATCCGCTGGAAAAGTGATCCTTCGCTACGCTCAGGAGGACATCCTTGTGCGCTCAGGATGACGTCTTCAAACAGACTATCAGGTGCCGTAATTTTCCGAATCCGGGTTTTCTACCGCAAGGCCAATTTATACCATTCTGGGGGGATTTCCCTACACCCTATGATATACGAGATGTCGTTCTCTAGCGTCACTTTGCGGCCTGGGGAGACTTTTCGGCGTCCTGAGCGAGCGATAAAGGGAATAGGTCGATTAATAATAAAATTCGAAACCATTAATTTTTTTTACCTAAAGGTTGAAAAAATCCCTCTATTGTGGTAGTTTAATAATCTGTATCGTGCCGCTTCGGACCATACCCCTTGGTCTCGAAGCGGTCGGATTTTTTAAGTTTTTTACCCCTTTTTAGAAGAAAGGAGGCAGCGGTGAGACCTGCGACTGTTTTCCGCCTTACGGCGGCGGCGTTGCTGTTTTCTTGCACTCTTCTGCTGCAACGATCCTGGGGTCAGGGGTTGGACGTTTATCAAATTCCGCTTATTCCCGAGCTTGACACTATCGGGGATCAAATTCTTGCCATCCAAGCGTACCGCGATACCGACGGCGACCGGTTGATGGCGGGCATTTACGACACGGGCGCTTCCGTCATCACCGTCTCCTGGGAGGACCAGGACGCTTTTTCCAGCGGCGTGTTCGGCGTTTCCCAGCCTATTCCCATCTTGAATTACGGCGGCGCCGTCGGGCAGGCCATCGGGGGAACCATTGTCGGCGACGTCTCGCAGCCGGGGACGATCCTGGCGGACGGCATCCACGCCTTCGGTTTCAATCTCGATACCTTCGAAATGGATTTTGATTTCACCCAGGCCCAGGCCGTGGAGCAAGTCCAGACCTTCGTGGGAACCCAAACGGGAAGTCCCGACCTGCCGACCATTATCGGCACCCCGATCCACAATCCCAGCCCGATGTTTCCGCAGGGGGCGACAGCCTGGATCAACATGCAGGATTACGGCTGGGACCTGGGGGACGACCTGATCATCCCAATGCCCGACCTGCAGTTTAAGGAGCCGACTTTCAGCCTCACGCCCACCGCCGCCACGACTTCCGTGTTCCGGATTCCGCTGGAGCTTTGGGGCGAAGACAACCACGGCAGCGAGGGCGACGCGGTGACCGACGGCTATAATCCCATCGCCCCAAACGTGGCATTGCATCAAGGCACTCAGCAAGCCGAGAACATGAAATTCCTCTTCGACACCGGGGCCCAGATGAGCATTATTTCCCCCGAGATTGCCGAACAATTGGATCTCGACCTGGAAAATCCGACGTGGACCATCGACGTCCAAGGTGCGGCCGACGAACCGATCAAGTCGCTGCCCGGCTACGCGATTGAGGTCTTGGAACTGCCCCGCGACGACGACGGCGACGGGACGATCGACGGCCTCGTGCAATTCAACGATGCACCGGTGTTCGTTTTGGATCTCGGCGTGCCCGGTCTGGACGGCATCTTGGGCATGAACCTGTGGAACACGGCCTCCGACCTGCTCTACAATCCGACGGATCCCGGCAACGCTTCGCTCAGCGTGACCTTTTTCACCGATCCGGACCGGTCCATTCCGGAGGAATGGCTCGAGTGGTTGCAGACCTTGTCCATGTTGTCGGATCAAGGAGTTGATCTGGGCGTCTTTGCCGGCTTTGTTCATAATCCCCCCCTCTCGCCGACGGTGTTCGACCAACCAGTTCCGGAACCCTCTACCTGGCTGCTGATTATCACGGCAGGAGCGGCTCTGGGTCTGGCCGTCCGGCGGCGTTCTGCGAGAACCCTACAAGGAACATGAAAAAGAGGCCCGGAGGACCGAAGGAGCCGGCGGCGCAAGCTACTTGAAGGAAAGCGGTTAGAAAAACATTTACCGCCCTGATGGGGCATTGGGGAGCCGCTCTGCGCCGTTGGGGGGACAATTCCGGCTGGAGATTTCTAAAAAACCGATCCGATTATTCTAGATATCGGGACCGTGCGGGCCTGCCCCCAATGGTTGTGTTTTTCTTGGGGACCGTCCCCATTGACACGCCGTGAAAAGGGAACTCCCCCCTGGCCAAGATCAGACCAACCATGTCCGTGCTTCAGGCAATTGGCAATACGCCGCTGGTGGAATTGAAGAACCTGGGAACGTGCCGCCCGGCAGTCCGGATCCTTTGTAAACTCGAGGGAAATAATCCCGGTGGATCGGTCAAGGACCGGCCCGCCGCCCGGATGCTGCAAGCGGCGGAACGGTCCGGCGAACTGACCCCCGACCGGATCGTGCTGGAAGCCACCTCGGGCAACACCGGCATCGCGCTGGCCACGATCTGCGCGGCCAAGGGCTATCGGGCGACACTCTGCATGTCGGCCCAAGTGAGCCGGGAACGGCGCTGTATTCTCGAAGCCCTCGGGGCCGAGGTCATTCTGACTCCCGCCCACGAGGGCACCGACGGCGCCATCCGTCGGGCACGCCAGTTGTGCGAACAAGCGCCGGGGCGATACTACCTCGTCAACCAGTTCGAGAATCCTTACAACGTCCTGGCCCATTACGAATCCACCGGACCCGAGATCTTCCAACAGACCGAGGGGGCCATCGACGTCTTCGTGATGGGGATGGGGACCACGGGCACGCTGATGGGCGTCTCCCGATTCCTGAAGGAACGGAAACCGGGCGTGTGCATCGTGGGCGTCGAACCGAGCCTGGGCCACGGCATCCAGGGCCTGAAAAACATGCAGGAGGCGATCCGCCCGAAAATCTTCGATCCCCGGTTGCTCGACGAAAAGATCACCGTGCCCGACCACGATGCCTTCGAGACGACCCGGCGGCTGGCCAGGCACGAAGGGCTGTTCGTGGGCATGTCGAGCGGCGCATCGGTCACCGTCGCCCTGCGGATCGCCGGGCGGCTCCGCCGCGGCACCGTCGTCGCCCTGCTGCCCGACCGCGGCGAACGCTACCTCAGCACCGAGGTCTTCCAAAATCCCGCCCGCGAACGCGTCGCCAAGGTGGCCTGACGGATCTCTTGTAGCCGGCACACTCCGTATGGCACCAACCGGCGGCTCCCGTATACGCAGTTGACAGCTTGATTCGGAGCGCCCCCCCGGTTTATACAATCATCCCCACCTCCTTCGGGGGAGTTTTCTATCGAAAGAGATCAAGATACGATACTATGGCTTTTCCATGATGTGCATTCTAGGCCCTGTTGACATTCACCCGGCAAACTACCATCCCCAGCCGCTCAAGATCGACGTGAAAAACCACCCGGTCTGAAAAATCCTCTTGAAAATTGGCCACCCCGTTCTTATAATGTACATTAGTTCATTATCGTTCCTTGGCAAGACGATCCCAATACCCGGCCTTGGCGTGGAAAATATGCGCCGCCCCCCCAATCCATTCCCCGACCCGCAGCGGGAAGAAACGGCCCCAAAATAACAAACATGGAAAAATCGAAATCTGCTGTACAACTCCCTCCCCAACAGAACCGAAAAACCACCCGACTGGGACCCCGACCGTGCATTTTTCGACTTTTGATGACCAACTCCCGGGTGCCCGCGATAGCTCCGCTATCGGGGCGGCCATGCCGCAAGAGGTCATTG
>JAFGPV010000041.1 GCA_016936015.1 Pirellulales bacterium | reverse complement strand
TGGCTGGCCGTCGCCACCATCGCCATCGCCTGCTCCGCCCACCAGGCATGGTCGGCCAACATCTTTACGACCGTCTCTGACATGTTTCCCAAGAAGGCGGTCGCGTCCGTCACTGGCATCGGCGGCATGGCGGGAGCCATTGGCGGCATCCTTATCGCGCGAGTGGCAGGCCTCGTGCTCAAGCATTTTGCATCGATCGACAAAACCAATATCGGCTATGGTATCCTCTTTATCATCTGCGGTTTCGCCTACTTGGTCGCCTGGATTATCATGCACCTTCTGGTGCCGAAGTTTAAGCAGATACAGATGGGTGACAACTAAAATAAATAAGTCCAAACAAAAGCGAAAGTGGCGGCTGGCGAAGACGGCCGACCAATTGCGTGGTCATGAAAATCTTGGTGCCGCGATATAAGATAATTGATGATCTCTGATTGAACGAATCGGCCAAGCCCAGACGGCGATCAGAAATTGGGCCGAAATTATATTTTTCGAGATTGGGATTATGATTTTGGTAAATTATGGTATTTTCTGTTGACTTTTGATGGTGGCCATGATAGTTTGCTGGTTTCCTTGAACGGTCGAATTTCCTCTCCAAGAAGGATGCAACCTGATGAAAAGCAAAATGCAGACGCTTGTGATGGCAATGATCGGCCTTCTGACGGCGGTGGGAATGTTGCAAGCCGTCGAAAAATCCGCGTCGACTAAGCAGGGAACGCTGGAGATCATGCAGAAAGTCGCTGATTGGCAACTGGCGCATCCGTCCAAGTTTAAACCGACGAGTTGGACCAACGGCGCGCTCTGTACGGGCATGATGGCCTTGGGGGACATTTCCGCGGATCCGAAGTATCGCGACGCCATGATGGCGCTCGGCCGGTCGTTGAACTGGAAGCTGGGACGCATGGTCTATCACCCCGACGATTCCTGCATCGGGCAGACGTATTGCGAACTGTACTCGCTCTATCGCGATCCGGCGATGCTCGTCTCCCTGCGGGAAAGATTTGATTACATCCTCGCCCATCCGTCGAAGGGGAAGGTCGATGAGAAATTCCCGGCGGAAGGGATTCCGGCGGGGATCATGCGCTGGTGGTTGTGCGACGTCCTTTTCATGGGCCCCCCCGGTTGGATTCGGTGTTACGGCGTCACCGGAGAGAAGCAATACCTGGATTTCATGCTTCAGGAATGGCAGGCGACTGCCGACCATCTTTTCGACAAGGAAGAGCATCTCTTCTACCGCGATAAAAGATATTTCGACAAGCGAGAAGCCAACGGGAAGAAGGTCTTCTGGAGCCGGGGCAACGGCTGGGTGATGGGCGGACTGGTGCGCCTCTTACAGATTCTCCCTTCCAACCATCCGAAACGGCCATGGTTCATCGAGAAGTTCCGGCAGATGGCCGACCGTCTCGCCGACTGCCAGCAGGAGGACGGTTTGTGGCGGGCCAGCCTTCTCGATCCGGAGAATTATCCCGCCCCCGAAACCAGCGGTTCGAGCTTCCATTGTTACGCCTTGACCTGGGGCGTCAATCAGGGGCTGCTGGACCGGGCCAAGTTTGAACCGATCGCCCAAAAGGCCTGGGCCGGCCTGGTGAAATGCGTCAATCCGGACGGCAAGCTGATCCACGTGCAGCCGGTCGCAGGCAGCCCGTATCGGTTTGATCCCAATTCTACGGCAAATTACGCCGTCGGCGCCTTCCTCTTGGCGGGCAGCGAACAATACCGCATGCATCTGCTGCAAGAGGTGCCCAACGCGACGATCCGTGTAACGAACGATCTCGATCAGTTTCGCCCCCAGGAAACCGTGGAAATTTCCTTGGCAGACCTCCAGGCAAAGTTGCCCCAGGTGACGGCGGAGAACGTAGCCGTGATGAGCAGCGACGCCGCCCGATGGATCACCTCGCAACTGACTGACGCCGATGGCGACGGCCGGCCGGAAACCTTGTTGTTCCAGACCGACCTCCTGCCGGATCAGAAGAAAGAGTTCACCGTTTTCGCAGGCATCGACCGGACCAAGATCCCGGCGCCCGCCTTGAAAACGACTGCCCGGTTTGTTCCCGAACGTTACGACGATTTCGCCTGGGAAAACGACCGCATCGCCTTCCGCATGTACGGGCCGGCATTGGTCAAACACGACGGCCCGGCCAACACCGGCAGCGGCATCGACGTCTGGTGCAAGCACGTCCGCCGGCCGTTGGTCGACGCGTTGTACAAGTCGGGCCGTTATCACGTCGACAATGGACGCGGCGTCGATTGCTATAAAGTCGGCGCGGCACGGGGTTGCGGCGGCACGGCGGTCTGGGCTCAGGATAAACTTTGGACCTCCGGCTGCTTTGAAAAATGGAAAGTCTTGGAAAAAGGCCCTATCCGCTCCGTCTTTGAACTGACGTACGCCGCATGGGACGCCGCCGGCCGGAAAGTCTCCGAGGTGAAACGGATTTCCCTCGATCTGGGATCCAACCTGAACCGGATGGAGAGCACGTTCCATACGTCAGGAACCGGACCTTTGCAAATTGCCGCCGGCCTGACCATCCATAAAGGCGGGAAAGTCTCGCACGGCGAGAATTGGGCTACGGTCTGGGAACGGACCGACGGCAAGGACAACGGAATGCTCGGATTGGGACTGGTGATGCCGGACGGCACGTTCAAACAAATAAAAGGCAACGCGTTGTTCCTGAAGCAGGTCGAACCGGGAAAATCCTTGACGTACTACGCCGGCGCGGGCTGGAGCAAAGGCTTGGATTTCAAGGATCGTGAGTCGTGGAACGCCTACGTCGAACATTTTCTCGCCCGGCTCAAATCGCCTTTAAAAGTGGAAGTCCTCTAGCCGCGACGCCCGTGGCCGTTTCCAAATTTTTTCCAAAAACCATACAAACGATCTCACATTTATCCAAAAAGAAACAATGAAAAAAATTCAAGCTGCTGATGGAGACGCCTACCGGCGCATGACGTCCCAGGAACTTCGAGAGAAATTTCTCGTAGCCGACGCGTTTCAGCCGGGCCGGGCCGAGTTCTACTACACCAACGTGGACCGCGCGGTCGTCGGTGGAATCGTGCCACTGGACGGCCCGTTGACGCTGGAAGGCGGTAAAGAGATGGCGTGCGAGTTCTTCTGCGAACGCCGCGAGGCCGGGGTGATCAACCTGGGCGGGGCGGGCACGGTCACGGTCGACGGAACCACCTACAAGGTCGCTCCCCGCGAATGCGTCTATATCGGCAGGGGCAGCCGAAACGTGTCGTTCGCCAGCGATTCGCCCCAAGCGCCCGCCGCGTTCTACTTGCTCTCCTACCCGGCCCACACGAGTTACCCGACAACTCATGCGACGCTGGAACAGGCCAATCGGGTCGATCTCGGATCGGCCAAGGAGTCCAACCAGCGAACGATTTTTCAGTACATCTGCATCGGCAAGATCCCAAGCTGTCAGCTCGTCATGGGCTTCACCGAACTCCACGAAGGAAGCGTCTGGAACACCTTCCCGCCGCACACCCACGACCGCCGGACCGAAGTCTATTGCTATTTCAACCTGCCGAAGGACGGCGTGGTGTTCCACATGCTCGGTTCACCCGATGAAACCCGCCACGTGCTGGTCCGTGAGAAGCAACTCGTCCTTTCGCCCGAGTGGTCGATCCACGCCGGTGTGGGCACAGGCGCCTACCAATTCGTCTGGGGTATGGGCGGCGAAAACCAGGTCTTCAACGACATGGACCACGTCAACGTCACCGTGATGCAATAAAGATTTTGACCTCGTTCATCAATTAATACAGAAAAATCATGAGCAAAATACTCGATCAATTCAAACTCGAGGGGAAGGCGGCGATCGTCACCGGCGCCGCGCGGGGTCTGGGACAAGGCATGGCGATCGCGCTGGCGGAAGCCGGGGCCGACGTAGCCGCAGTCGACGTCATCGACGTCGCCGAGACCTGCGCGCAGATCTCCAAGCTCGGCCGGAAGGCGGCGGCAATCCAACTCGACCTCGGCGCCGCCGGTTCGCCGCAGAAGGTGGTTGACCAGACCGTTTCGGCCCTGGGACGCCTCGATATCCTGGTCAACAACGCCGGCATCATCCGACGCGCCGATTTTTTGGAATTCCCCGAAAAAGACTGGGACGACGTGATGAACTTGAACATCAAGGCCGTCTTCCTCCTCAGCCAGGCCGCCGCGCGGCAAATGGCCGAGCAGGGATCGGGCGGCAAGATCATCAGCGTCGCGTCGATGCTCTCCTTCCAGGGCGGCATCCGCGTTCCGTCCTACACCTCCTCGAAGAGCGCCGTCATGGGATTGACGCGGCTCATGGCCTGCGAGTTAGGTCCCAAGGGGATCCACTGCAATGCCATTGCTCCGGGATACATGGCCACCGATAATACGGCGCCCCTGCGGGCCGATGAAAAACGCAGCGCCGACATTCTTGCCCGCATACCGGCCGGACGTTGGGGGACGCCCCAAGACCTGCAAGGGGCCGTGGTCTTCCTCGCTTCCAAAGCCTCGGATTACGTCAACGGCTACACCCTTGCCGTGGACGGCGGTTGGTTGGCCCGATAAAGATCACCCGACGGATGGACGCGGGAAAAGAAAACCGCGTCACTCGGCCGTTGCAGGGAATCATAATCTGTCGGTTCCCTGGTTTCCAGGATCGCAACAGTTCAGTGGCGTCTTGCCGGGAGAGGTCGGCGTCCCAAACAGAAAACCCCCGTAGCCGCGTTTGCGACCCGGGGGTTATCAAGTGGCGGGGACAGGATTCGAACCTGCGACCTCGAGGTTATGAGCCTCGCGAGCTACCGGACTGCTCCACCCCGCGTCATTGTCTTCCATTTCATTTCGACAGGAAGCACAGAACAATGTATTCTATCACATAGAATGTCGGTGTCGAGGGCATTTTGCCCTCTCTTGGGTACATCGTCACAGATCTCCCCGTTTTCTGAAAAACAATCATCCGACCCAAACGATGGGGGGGTGTCTCCTGTTCTCCTCCTTGGTAAAACGGTTTTTCTGAAGAAACCGAGAGACTTCGATTGTAGAATTAATGTGAGGAGCCTCTTGGGGAATTTTCGCTTGGCGCATTGGGCACCCGGCGGTAAACTCCAATAGGGATTGGACTTTAGGCGTCGCGGACGGCGTGCATTCGGGCCATACGAAGAGTGTCGGATGGCAACATCAGATTCTGCTCATCGAAGGGATCAGTCCCCGGCGTCGGAAGGCTCCCCCCCGTCTTTACCAGCATTTTTCGCGGTCCCGCCGCTCGATCCCGGTCCTGAAGTCCCCCCCTCAGTTGCTGATCCGAAGTCCTCCCCATTAATCTCTGTTCCGGCGACTTTTAGCCCTTTAACGGATCTGCCGCGGGCGGCGCCCCTTTCTCCGCCGGTGATGCCGGGGGAAGGGGGACGGGATGCGGCGGCGCCGTCCCCACCGGCCGCGGCGCCGGGTCGGCCGAACACCGTGGTCGGGGCGTCCGGCCGCCCGTCGGATCAGCCGCCGGAAGATTCGACGCCCGCCGAAGAGCTATCGGAGACGATCATCCGCAACGCCCCGCCCTGGCTGATCAGTGCGGTGGTGCACATGCTGCTGCTGATCATTTTGGGCCTGTGGTTTTTCGTGATCGAAGGCCCGCAGCGGACGATCTCTCTCGATTCGTTTACGGACGTTTTTGCGGAGAAGCTCGGCGAGCAGTTGCAGTACGACACGCTGGTGGGCAAAAAGGACGTGTTTCAGGTCGAGGAGCCGGTCGTCACGCCCGACCGCCTGCCGCCGGTGGACGACCCCTTCGCGGCACCGGAAAAACTCGTGGACCTCCATCCCAACGGGAACGTGGCCAGCAGTCAGATCAACGCCAAGCAGATCGGATTGGCGCTCAGCGGCCGGCGCGAGGGGAGCAAGCAGAGCCTCCTGGGCCGGTACGGCGGCAACCGGACCACCGAAGAGGCCGTGCAACGCGGGCTGGCCTGGCTGGCCCGCAATCAGACCGGTGACGGATCGTGGAGTCTCGAAGGGCCGTACAGCGACGGCGCCTTCCACGTCGAGAACCGGGAGGCGGCCACCGCGATGGCGCTGTTGGCCTTCCAGGGCAACGGCCAGACGCCCCGGGAAGGCAAGTATCAAAGGAACGTCGCCCGGGCGTGGAATTGGCTCCTCAAACAGCAGGACGCCGACGGGAATTTCTTTCACGAAGGGGGATCGAACCACCGTTACTACACCCATGCGATGTGC
Source organism: Pirellulales bacterium (assembly GCA_016936015.1). Lineage (GTDB taxonomy): Bacteria > Planctomycetota > Planctomycetia > Pirellulales > Thermoguttaceae > JAFGPV01. Next base: position 6,205 of record JAFGPV010000041.1, on the reverse strand, counting down.
ACCATCGCCCTGTGCGAACTGCTGAGCATGACCAAGAACGAGACCTATCGTCCCGCGGCGGACCGCGCCGTCGAGAACCTCCTGCGGGGACAGAGTCCCGAGGGGGGCTGGCGCTATCAGCCGCAACTGGACACCGACGTCTCGGTGACCGGCTGGTGCGTGATGGCGCTGCAGAGTGCGCGGATGGCGGGCCTGGCCGTCCCGGGCGACAGCTTCCGCCGCGTGGAGCGGTTTCTCGACCGGTCGGCCCAGCACGGCGGCAGCCGCTATCCCTATCAGCCGCGCGATTCCGCCACACTGTCGATGACGGCCGAGGCGCTGCTGATCCGCCAGTACCTGGGCTGGTCCCGCGACGATCCGCGGATGGCGGCCGGCGTGAAGTGGCTTACGGCGTCGAAGAACCTGGTCGATTACCGGGACGGCCGCGACGTCTACTATTGGTACTACGCCACGCAGGTCGCCCATAACATGGAGGGCGACTATTGGAAGCGTTGGAACGCCGTCATGCGGCAGGCGGTGCCCCAGCACCAGGTAAAAACCGGCCGGGAGTCGGGCAGTTGGGATCCGAAACGCCCCACGTTGGACCGCTGGGGCAATTCGGCCGGCCGGCTCTACGTCACCTGCCTCTCGATCTACGTGCTGGAAGTCTATTACCGCCACCTGCCGCTATACGAAAACATCTACGACCTCCACCTCCCGACATTCGAATTCACCCAGCCCTCGCCCCATGAGGAAGAAGGGTTGAAGGATGAAGGATGAGGGATGAGGCGAGAGCTGAGCGAGCCGTAAATTGGGGTCTAAATTGGGGTCAGAGCGTCAGTAGTCAGCAAGAGGAAGCGGCCGCAGAGATCGCAAAGAAAAAAGATAGCTTTTGTTTCTCTGTCCGCCGTCGCCGTTGGCTTCGAGTTAAACGGGGAAGAAACTGGGAGATGGAGCTGGAGGTACCCAAATCTGATTCGCGGTTTTTTCTCCTCACGGCCGGCTATTCGGCGTCGGAGGGCGGGTCTGGCAACCCTTTGGGTTGCGTCGGAGATGATTTTATTGTGATTCCTTTCCCGGTGGTCTGCGACCACCGGCTACCGGCTGGCAACCCTACGGGTTGCAGGACGGCACACTGAGTGGGGCGGCTTCGTTGGGGTTTAGAAACGACAGGCAGGAATGCCTGGCCTCCCGGTTTAACGAACACCGACCGCGAGCGGCCGGGCTAAACGGGGAGGAATGGTACATGGCGTAGAAGCGGCATCTTGCCGCTTCTTGCATGGTGATTCTGGATGCGGCAGGATGCTGCATCTTCTTTTATTCCTGCGATGGCCATTGTTGGGCATTGTGGAATTTCGCTTGGCACTGGCGCAGTGCTTCGTAGGCGGCAATGCCGACGGTGACGGAGAGGTTCAGGCTGCGGACCTCCGGGCGGATGGGGACGCGGAGGGTGCGGTCGGGATGGGCTTCGAGAAGGGCAGGGGGGAGGCCCCGGGATTCGCTGCCGAAGACCAGGACGTCGCCGGGCTGGTAGGCGGCTTCCGTATATAATCGGGCGGAGGTCTTCGTGAAAAACCAGGGGCGGCTCAGCGGGAGGCGGGCCTGCAGCGCCGACCAGTCGTCGACGGCCTCCCAGTCGAGGTGCTCCCAGTAGTCCAGGCCCGCGCGGCGAAGGTGGCGGTCGTCGAGCTGGAATCCCAACGGCCGGACCAGCCAGAGCTTGGCCCCCAGGGCCACGCAGGTCCGGCCCACGTTGCCGGCGTTGCCGTGGATTTCCGGCTCGAAGAGGACGATATGGAACATGAAACACCCTGCTGAAGGAGGGAACGGAACTTCTTCTGACCCTTTTTCGTCTATTATCGTAGAATTGTCCATAACCGTAGAAGCGGCATCTTGCCGCTTCTGAGAAAGAAGTTCTCGCAAAGACGCCAAGGCGCAAAGAGTAGTAGTTCTATTGGGCAATGATTCACAGAATGTTCCTTATGCATTTGTCCTGATTTTATTAAACCTTTGCGGCTTTGCGTCTTTGCGAGAAATATTTTTTATTTGTTGTTGATGTCACTCCTGACGCGGCAAGATGCCGCGTCTACAATGAACTTTCCCATCTTCACCCTTTTTTCGAGGAGATTTCGCATGTCCTCTCGCACTGTCCTGCTGTTGGCGGCAGTCGGTCTGCTGCTTGGCCCTTCCGCCCGGGCGGAAGAACTGAAAGAAACCAATCTGCCCCTGAAACGCGTGGTGTTGTTCAGTTCGGGGGTGGGCTTCTTCGAGCATTCCGGCCTCGTCCACGGCGACGCCAAGGTCGAGTTGCAGTTCAAGGTCGGGCAGGTCAACGATCTGCTGAAAAGCATGGTCGTCGAGGACCTCGACGGCGGGCGGATCGCCGCGGTCAACTACGGCTCGAAGGACCCGATCACGAAGACGCTCAAGTCGTTCGCCGTCGATCTGACGGGCAATCCGACGCTGGCCCAACTGCTACAGCAGGTCCGGGGCGAGAAGGTCGAAGTGGAGGCCCCCAACAAAATCATCGGCGTAATCCTCGGCGTAGAGAAGCACCGCAAGCAGGTGGGCGATCGGGAATTCATCGACGTCGAAGTGCTCAACCTGCTTACCGAAGAGGGCCTCCGGGCCGTGCCGCTGGAGACGGTCGGCACGTTGCGGCTGTTGAACAAGGACCTCGACGCCGAGCTGCGGAAGGCGCTGGCCCTGCTGGCCTCGGCCCATGCCACGGATAAAAAAGGCGTGACGCTGAACTTTTTGGGACAGGGCGAACGCCGCGTGCGGGTCGGCTACATCCAGGAGACGCCCGTCTGGAAAACGACCTACCGGCTGGTCCTGTCCGACGAAAAAGCGCCGCTCCTGCAAGGCTGGGCGATCGTGGAGAACACCTCCGAAGAGGATTGGAAAGACGTGAAGCTGTCGTTGGTCAGCGGGCGGCCGATCTCGTTCGTGATGGACCTCTACCAGCCCCTCTACGTCCCCCGGCCCGAGGAGCAATTGGAACTGTACGCCTCGCTCCGCCCGCAGACCTACGGGCAGGATTTGGCGCGGAAAGAGATGGCATTTGCTCGATTGGGTGAGGCGCCTGCCGATAGAAGGCTGCGCATGATGGTAACTCCCCGGGGCACCGCGGCTGGAATGGGAGGAGGCATGGGTGGCATGAGGGGGATGGCCGCGGCACCGGCCACAAGGTCTCCGGCATCGGCCGCTGAAAAAGGTTTTCTCGAGTATGCCGACTTTGCCACCGGCCAGGGCGTGCAATCGGTGGCCCAGGCGGGCGACGTCGGCAGCCTGTTCCAATACGTCATTCATACGCCGGTCACGCTGCCGCGGCAGCAATCGGCCATGCTGCCGATCGTTAATGCGGACGTGAAGGGGAAGAAAGTGTCGATCTACAATCCCCGGGTGCAGGCCAAGCATCCACTCTCCGGGCTGCAACTGACCAACACCACCGATCTGCACCTGATGCAGGGGCCGATCACGGTTTTTGACGACGGGGTGTACGCCGGCGACGCGAAGATCGAGGACCTGCCGCCCGGTTCGCAGCGCCTGATCAGCTACGCCCTGGACCTCGATACCGAGGTCGCCGCGGACAGTAAAGGCCGGCCCGAGGAACTGCTCAACGTCCGACTGCTGAAGGGGACGATGATTACGGGCCGGAAGCAGATCCGGGAGACGAAGTACACCGTCAAAAATTCCGGGAAATCGGCCAAGACGGTGCTGGTCGAATATCCCCTCGAAGCAGAATGGAAATTGATCGAACCGAAAAAACCGACCGAAAAAACCCGGGACCTGTACCGCTTCGCCGTCGAGGCCAAGCCGGGCGTGCCGGCCACGCTCCGCGTCGAACTGGAGCGGACCACCGCGCAGCACCTGGCAATCAACAATCTTAACGACCAGACGATCCAATTCTACTTGAGCGCAAAGGTCGTCAGCCAGAAGGTCAAGGACGCGCTGCGCGAGGTCGTCCGGCGGAAATCCGAGATCCAGCAGGTTGTCGAAAAGAAGGGACAAGTCACTCAGAAGATCAACGGCATCGTCCAGGACCAGAACCGCATCCGCCAGAACATGGCCCAACTGGACCGCAACAGCGAGGTGTACAAGAACTACGTCCGGAAGTTCAGCAACCAGGAATCGGAGATCGAGAAACTCCGCGAGGAGTCCGCCGCACTGAGCCGAAAAGAAGCCGAACTCCGCAAGGCGCTGGACGAGTACCTGATGGACCTGGATCTCCAGTAATCGGCAGGGCCGGGTGAAGAGGCAAGGGCAGGGGGGAATAAGCATCACCGTGATGCCCCCGGGGATTGCCAGCCCGGGGCGTTGCTCGGTATAAAAACGTCATGATGCACGAGGACCTTATGCGTCTGGCGTTGGAAGAGGCCGAACAGGCCCTGAAGGAGGACGAAGTGCCCATCGGGGCGGTGATCGTCCACGGAGAGCGGGTCGTCGCCCGCGCGCACAACCAGCGGGAGCAGTTGCGCGATCCGACGGCCCACGCCGAGATGATCGCCATCACCCAGGCCGCCGCGGCACTCGGCTCGTGGCGGCTGGACGGCTGCACGCTGTACGTCACGCTCGAACCCTGCCCGATGTGCGCCGGGGCGATCCTCCAGGCGAGAATCCCCGTCGTTGTGTACGGCGCGGCCGATCCCAAGGCCGGGGCGGTCCGCACGCTCTACCGCCTGCTGGAAGATCCCCGTCTGAATCACCGCTGCCAGATCGTCGCCCACGTGCTGGAAGAACCGTGCAGCGCGATCCTCACCCGGTTCTTCCAAGCGCAGCGGCGGTTGGGAAAAAAGTAATCGGTCCCCTCTCCCTCCGGGAGAGGGTTAGGGTGAGGGCGGATCATAGAGACTAACGAATATCCCACAAAAGAAGCCATCCATGCAATTCACCCTCCGCGATTTGCTGCTGCTGTTCGTGGTGCTGGCCTCGGCGCTGGGGACTTTTCATTTTATTATCGCCGGCGCACTGTTTATTCTTGTTCTTCTCTGTGCTGCTTGGAAAAGAAGTACATCTCCGGCAACCAGGACCACGTTATTATTGCTGATGCTGTTTTGGTGTTTCTTCTGTTGTTGTTGCGGTCTTCTGCCCGCTATCTCCACGGCCAGAGAGGCCGTCTACCGGTCGGCTTGTGTGGTTAATCTCAAGCAGATCGGAGTAGCTTTACACAATTATCAGAGTGCCAATCAACATCTTCCCTTGGCAATTACCAGGGACGCCGAGGGAAAACCCCTGCATAGCTGGCGGACGATGATTTTACCGATGCTGGAATGGGGGCCGCTATTCGATCGGCTCGATTTGCAAAAGCCCTGGAACGGACCGGAAAACAAAAAGTTGCTCTCCACGGCGATCTCCGTCTACGCCTGTCCCGCCGCCATGAGGCAACAGAAACCCCATCTCACGAACTACGTTGTGATTACCGGTCCGGACACCCTCTGGCCGGACGATCGGCCCGGCGATCTGAGCAACATTCCCGACGGTGCGAGCAACACAATTCTCGCCGTCGAAATCGGCCAATCCGACATCGCCTGGGGCGAGCCGCGGGATCTGACGCTGCAAGAGATGGAAGAACGATTGAATTCCCAAGATCCCGAGGAAATATTTTCATGGCACGGGTACGATGAAGATGGATTTTATTTAACCAGGGGGCGGGGCGTGAACGTTCTTTTCGCTGACGGATCCGTACAATTTTTCAGAAAAAGCGGTTTACGCAAATATCTCAAGGCCCTGGTGACGCCCAACGGGGGAGAGAAGATTCCGGACTGGGAGTCCGATGAGGCATTCCCCGAGGAGGAAGATCCACCGCGCCTGAACTGGCCGTGGATCATACCCCACGGATTATCGCTGTTGATTTTTATTACAAGCTCGCTGCTGCTGATCTTTCTACCCGTCAAGCGGCGATCAAAATCCAACGCGGAGGAAAGTGATGAGAACACGGTGCCCAGTACGGAGGAGGGAACGCGAGCCATAAAGTAAAAAGCTGACCGAGAAGGAGTTTAATCTCTGCCTCAAGCGGACATTCCAACAACGAATCTTTTCCGTATCCCTGTCGTTCAGAACTGATTGTTATACGTATCTTTTTTTCTCACGCCCGTTTTACGGGCGTTGTCCGCCGAAGGCGGTATTAGGCCCGGCGTTTAGAGACAGTCCAGTTTTTTTGGTAATGGAGGCATAGTAGTGAAATAATTGACCTCCCGGCATTTGGGGGATTTGTGCAGACTAG
>JAFGPV010000040.1 GCA_016936015.1 Pirellulales bacterium | reverse complement strand
CTCGTTCGTTATAACCACCGCCGTGGCAATAAGAACGGGCAAGTAAAATGGATTGTGGATTGCCTGTGAATTTCAGGACACCCTCAAATAACTCCTTCCAGATATCCCGCGCTAATTGGTTGAAAATATAGCAGAAAAGACCCAAAAACGCTAGATATCTTCTTGCAAAGAGAATAGCCTTGAGGGAGATAAAAGTTGAATACAGTTCCTTGATCGAACAGGAACTTTCAACACGCGCCGGCTCCATTGCCGGTCAATCAATTCCGCCATGCCGCCAGGTCGACGCCGGCTAGCATGAGGTGGGGGACGTGCCGGGTATCTGGACTTGCCCGCCCCGACCGCCGGTAATGTCTTTACCCAGCCCGTCATAGAAAAATCCTTGCTGGCACAAAACCGGAATTGACAAGAATAATGAAAAAATGTATACTATATCATTATGTACATGTTGTTATTACATCGAGCGTGTCTGTAAATTGGCCCCTCTCTCCCTTTGGGAGAGGATTAGGGTGAGGGCGGGCGCTGCGAAAGCAGCCAATTTTTCGGATTTTCTGACATGAATCCTCTCCCTCTGCTCCTCTCCCAATGGGAGAGGGGAGATTTCCAAGACAAGCCCTTACCACGTTCACAAACATGCAATTAGGAATCCAAACCCCAATCTATCCGGTTAATCCCCGGACTCTGCATGTTCATAACAGTAACGATTCTCAATAATTGCCAAATTGCCCAAATCGCATTACCGTTACCCAAAAACAAGACGGGAAATCAAAACTAAGTATTTATGGTACTTCAAGTTGGAGCAAGAGAGCACCTGTTGTGAATCCTCGTTAGAAACTACCCGATTTAGGGGCAAAAAATGAAGCATCCATGCCACAGCCCAATTTGCGCAATTTCCCTAGTGCGTAGAGGCGTGGTTTTTCTGCTCTTGTCTTTGCGGAGGGGGATGGCTATCCTTCCGCACCGTCTTTTTTTCGGCGGAAAGGGATGTGTACGCGCACGAGGGACGTTATGAAAACCTGGTCCACCGCCTTGATGGCCGCGGCTTGCCTGCTGGGGGGAGGCTGCCGGATCGATCCGGCCATCGTGCTGCTGGAACGGGAAAACCGGATGCTGGAAGACGAGATCTACCGGCTCCGCGGCGTCATCGAAGATTACCAGCAGGGCCTGGCGCCGACTTGCGGCGAGTTTGTCGAAGGAGGAGCGTCCTGCATCGACTCTGCGCCGATGGTTTCCCGGGACGCCGGCCGGGACGATTCCACCTTCGAAACGCAAAGCAAGGAATCGGCGGAACCTTACCTTTCGGCCCCCAACGTCGTCAGCCCCTCGAAATCCGAACCGCCCGGCGACTTGCCGGAGATCTTCCGTCGTCCGGCGGGCGAACCGCCCCGGAAACACGAAGGCATCCGGTCCCCGCCCCCGTCGTCGGCCCCGCCCTGGAAGCCTGACTTGGGCACGTCGAATTCCATGATCTTCCCCACGCCGCCCACGGAAGAACGCTTTCCCGTCGCCAAGGAAGGGGACCGTCCCATTTTTTCTGCGAAAAAGTTGGGACAGTCCCCAGGTCCCGAAATCAAACTGGCCAGCGCCGAGGAGCCGGTCCCGTTCGACGACAGCCGCGAGGCGTCGGCGATCAAGTTATATCGCGGCATGACCGGCGGGTACGATTTCGACGAGCGGTCGGGCGACGAAGGGGTTCAGGTGGTCTTCGAGATTCAGGATCGGCGCGGCCGGTCGCTGCTTGCGCCGGCGGACGTGAGCATGGTGTTGTACGATCCGGCGGCGGAGGGCGACGTCAAGGGCGAGGCGGCTCGGATCGCCCGCTGGGATTTTCCCGCCGAGACCACGGCCGAACTGTTCCGCACCGACGGCCGGCGGAAGGCGCTTTTCCTGGAAGCCCCCTGGCCCGACGAGGTCCCGCCGAAACACGACAAACTGCAACTCTTTGTGCGGTACACCACCTGGGACGGCCGGAATTTGCAGGCCGGACAGCCGATCGAGATCACCCTGCCCGGCCGGCGGAAAGTGCGCGACCACGCCGTCACACCGCGGAAGGAAGCATCCCGGCTCACCGCTGCCGAGAAAACGGACGACGCCCCTGCCGACACAGCCGGCCGGCCCGACGTGGAGGCGGAAGAGCCGGATTCCGCGCCAAGGGCGGCGGAGAGGACAACGCTCCGGACCGCCTCGCAGGAGAATGCCCCGTCGCTGCCCCGCCCCGTCTGGAAGCCCACGCGGCGTTAGTAAACCCAATCTCCGGCGGGTTCTGAAAAATGTCAGAGGTCAGGAATCAGACTCATCGATTCAGGACGTTTCCCGCCTTGAACCCTGCACACCCGATCATTGCCCCCTGATCCCCGCCCCCTGACCTCTGATTCCCACCCCGCTTCCGTCATTGCGGATATTTCATTCCCCTCAGTTGCCAACCGACCAGGAGGCGGCAAGCACGTCCCCCTTCGGCCTTTTCGCGCCGGCCGTTTGCAGGCCGGGCGTCGAGACCAGGGACCGCACCTGATCGGAAAGGTCCGTCAGAAACTTCCGGGCCGGCCAGTATGTTGCACAAGGGACCTCCTTAATCATCTCCTGGAGCGTCTGCTGCATGGTTTTCACGGCCGCGAGGATCTCGTCGCACTCCTCGGCCGAGAGTTCCAGGGCGTGGAAGGATTTGCCGGCCAGCAGATTGTCAATCGTATTTCGCTCCGCGGAAAACCGGTCGTCTTTTAAAAGGATGCCCGTCCAGCCGATGCCGCCGCCTACCGTGTCGAGGACGTAGCCCGTCTTCTCTTTCCGCAGTTGATTGCGGGCGATGCGTGCTTTTTTCGAGGCGGCGTTTCTTTCCTGCATTATTTTTGTCATCTCGCTCTGGTGGCGGATATTGGCGTCAAGGTAGGATCGTCGGGCCTCCAGGTCGGTCTCTCGCGCCGCCCGGAGCTCCGCCCTGGCCTCTACCACCGCTTTGGCGTCCTGGTAGGAGTGCCGGAACAGGTGTTCACGCTTCTCCAGATTCAACTCCCATTGTCTCCGGTTGGCCTTGATCCATTCCTGGGCGGCCAAGGCCCATTGCTGGTTGGCCGACGCTCGAATCTGTTCCGCAGTCGCCCAGTTCACCGCTTGCCGCGACGGATCGAAGAAATAAACCGCGGGTCCATAATAATAACGTCTGACATGGGGAACCCCGGGGCGAGGGCAGGTCGCACACGGGGCTTGTGCCTGGGCACTTTCCGTCGCGGCAATCAACAGGAACAACAACGTGCCGGAAAGGGTGAACGTTTTCATTTTTGGCTCCTATGTTTGGGTATGAGTTGGTTGGCTTGCATCATTCCTCTCCCTCTTCAATTCCGAAAGGCGTTTCCGACCCGCCACGAAGCGGAAAAAGGCCTTTTCCACCTCTCGACGGCAGCGAAGGGGATAGTATAATGAGGAGGTTGTCGTGCTTCTCATGGGGGGATATTATGGCGGAAGATTCGGTTTCCGACTGGCTTGGGCGTCTGAAGGCGGGTGATCCGGCCGCCGCAGAGCAGCTCTGGGAGCGGTATTTTCCCCGGCTGATGCGGCTGGCCCAGCGGCGGCTGGAAACGGCGCCCCGCCGGGCCGCCGACGAGGAAGACGCCGCCCTGAGCGCTTTTCACAGCTTCTGCCGGGGGATTAAGAACGGCAGGTTCCCCCAACTGGCCGATCGGAATGATTTATGGCGGCTGTTGGCGGTCATCACCTGCCGAAAAGCATTAAAACAGTTGGAAGCCCATCGGCGGCAGAAACGCGGCGGCGGACGGTTGCGCGGGGAATCGGTGTTCTTCAATCCGGATGCCGACTCCCTGCAGATCGGAATCGACGGCGTCCCTACGGACGATCCCACGCCGGCGTTCGAGGCCCAACTGTCCGAGGAGTTTGACCGGCTCCTCGACCGTCTGGAGGACGAATCGCTCCGGCGGTTGGCGCTTTTAAAGCTGGAGGGCTTCTCCAACGAAGAGATCGCCGCGGAACTCCAGTGCGGTCTGCGGACCGTGGAACGCCGGCTGCGGGGGATCCGGGCGATCTGGAACCAAGAGGAGAATCCATGAATGCTCCATCTCCCGATCCCACCCTTCCCCCGGAACTCTTTCAACGGATCGATCCGCTCTGCGAGGCCTTTGAAACCGCGTGGCGTGCGGGAAAACGCCCTTCGCTGAGCGAATTCCTGGCCGGCCTCGACGAGCCGGCCCGGTCGGCGCTGTTGCGAGAACTGCTGCTGCTGGAGATCGAATATCGCCAGAAGGCCGGCCAGCAGCCCCGGGCGGAGGAGTATCTGAATCAACTGCCCTCGGGCGATGCGGCGCTAATCCGCGAGGTGTTCGGCGAGTCGCCCACGTTGCACAGCGAGGTTTTCAGCCTCACGCATTCTTCACGGAATACAGGCCAAAAGGTCACAAAGAAATCCCCCGGCGGCTCGGCCCCCTCGAAGCCGCCCCCGGCGGCGATCGGCCTGGATAAGTTCATCGATTCGCTGACGGGTTGCGGATTGATGAGCCGGGACGAGCTTGATGCCTATTTAGAAACGTTTTCCGATGAGGATCGGCCGCGGGACGGCCGGCAATTGGCCGAGGCCTTGTATTACGCCAAGAAGCTCACCCGCTTTCAGGTCCAAGCGGTCTATCAGGGGAAAACCCGGGGTCTGGTGATCGGGAATTACGTGGTGCTCGACCGGCTGGGCAAGGGGGGAATGGGACAAGTCTATAAAGCCTGGCACCGGAAAATGGACCGGGTGGTGGCCATTAAGTTGTTGCCCACCCAGTCCACCAAATCCGACGAGTCCGTCAAGCGGTTCCGCCGCGAAGTAAAAGTGGCCGCCAAACTCTCCCATCCGAACATCGTCACGGCCTACGACGCCGACGAATACCAGGGCGCCCACTTCCTCGTGATGGAGTACGTCGAAGGCCAAGACCTCGCCCGCGTGGTCCAACAGCACGGCCCGCTGCCCGTCTCGCAAGCCGTGAATTGCATCCTCCAGACGGCAAAAGGCTTGGATTATGCCCACCGCCAGGGGATCATCCATCGCGACATCAAGCCGCACAATCTCCTTTTGGACGTCCAGGGCGCCGTTAAGATCCTCGACATGGGCCTGGCGCGGATCGAAGAAAACGTGGGGGCGGCCACCGGGCCCGGCGACGAGGGATTGACGAGCAACGGGCAGGTGATGGGCACGTTGGACTACATGTCGCCCGAGCAGGCCCTGAACACGAAAACCGCCGACGCCCGGGCCGACATCTACAGCCTCGGTTGTACGCTGTACTACCTCCTGGCCGGACACCCGCCCTTCGGCGGCGACTCGCTGGCGCAGAAAATCCTCGCGCACCGCCAGGAACCGATTCCGACGATCCGGGCCGTGCGGCCGGATGTGCCCGAGGAAATCGACCGACTCCTCGGGCGGATGCTGGCCAAACGGCCGGACGAGCGACCCGCCACGGCAACGGAGATCATCCAGGCCCTGCAACCTTATACGGGCCCCGCGGAACTCTCGGAATTAATTCATCAGACCGAGGACAGCCGGGAGACGACGCAATCGCCCCTCACGGAATCCGCCACTGCGGTCGACGACCCCCTTTCCTCCTTCCTGATGCAAACGCGGGATCGACAACCCGCGGTTCAGCCGGCGGGGCGCGGCGACATTCGGTGGCCGATGACCCTGCTGGCCCTGACTGCCGGGGCCGCCGCCCTCCTGGGAGTAATCCTCTTTGTGACTACCGACCGCGGAACGCTGGTCATCAAGACGCACGACGACAACGTCCAGGTGCTGGTTACGCAAGACGGCCGGGAAGTGACGATTCTTGACACCAAAACCAACCAATCCGTAAAACTCCACTCCGGCCAATATGAAGTAAAACTTGCCGACGGCAAGAAAGGCCTTACGCTCAGCACGGATCATTTCACCCTGCGTCGCGGCGAAAAAGTGGTTGTCGAGGTCCTCCGCCGGCCAGGTCCGCCGGAAGTCACTGCCGAGAACGTACGCGGGGGGCTTCCGGGTGCCGGGGAACCGACGCCGGAGCCGGGGACCTTTGACGCCAGGCATCTTACCCCATCTCCAACCGACAATACCAATCCCTCGCCCGAAGATTACGATCAAGCAGTTGCCAAGTGGATTCTGACGGAGATCGGGGGAAAAGTAACGGTTGCGGCATCCGGCCGGCGGCATACTGTCAAAAACGCCCGTGAACTGCCCCGAGAATCTTTTCGTTTACTCACCGTCAACCTCCGTGTGATCCACCGCGTCACGGATGAAAGCCTGAAGCGGCTGAAAGGCTTGAAATCCTTGGAATGGTTGAACATCGGAAACACCTCCGTCACCGACGCCGGCCTCGAACACCTGAAAGGCCTCGAATCGCTCTTTCGTCTCGGAGTGTCTCGAACGGCCGTCACGAACGATGGATTGAAAGCGATCTGTGCCCTGAAGCACTTACGGATTTTATCCCTCGCCGACACCCGGGTAAACGATTCCGGGCTGGCGCATCTTCAGGATTTACCCGACCTCCAAATCCTCGGCCTGCAAGGCGCCGCCGTGACCGATGCCGGGATGGAGCACCTCCCACGCTGCCGGTCCTTGCGATCGCTCAATCTGAACCGTACGAAAATTACGGACACCGCTCTGGCGCAACTTACGGGATTTAAGGAGCTGCGCTGTCTCTTTCTCGGATCCACGCAAGTAACCGACGCGGGCCTGGAACACCTTGCGAAAATGCCCTGGTTGGAGGAATTAGGTCTTGATTGCCGGGGAGTAACCGACGCCGGACTAGAGAAACTCCAGGGCCTTCAAAGTCTTCGCAAACTCATTATTCTCAATCCCTCGGTGACCGATGCCGGCCTCCGTCGGCTCCGCGTGTTTCCGGATCTTTCCATTCTATTCCTCAGCGGCGCTTTTTCTGATGACGCCGTTGAGCATCTCAAAGAACTGAGAAGTTTGAACCGACTGCACCTCGTCAGAACGGGGATCACATCGCAGGGCGTTAAGACGCTGAAGTCCGCCTTGCCACACTGCCGTATCAGAACCCCTAGATTCATCGAGGAAGAAGACGAGGTCGAGTAACTTCCCTTCATTCTCCTCCGGGCGACGAGGATAAACCGCTGCTCCTTGCATTGTGGGCATTACTCCGGTATTCTCTTGGGATTGCGCTTTTGGATAAAATAACAATCAAATCCGTTTTCATCTTCCTGTACGGGGAGATCCATGCGATACGCGATGATTATGGCCGGCGGGGCGGGGACGCGGCTGTGGCCGATGAGCCGGGCCGGAACCCCGAAACAGTTGATCCCTTTGATCCATGGGAAGAGCCTGCTGCAATTGGCCTGCGAGCGGCTCGACGGGTTGGTCCCGTCCGAGCAGTGCTATCTCTGCGCCGGGCGGCAATATCGGGAGGCGATCCTGGCGGCCCTGCCGCAGCTTTCGCCCCAACGCTATCTGGGCGAGCCGATTGGCCGGGATACGCTCTGCGCCGTGGGACTAGGCGCCGCCGTGCTCAACCGGGACGACCCCCAGGCCGTCGTCGGCGTCTTTACCGCCGATCACCTGATCGAGCCGGTCCGCGAGTTCCAAAAGTTCGTCCGCCAGGGATTCGAACTGGCCGAACGGGCCCCGGAGACCCTGGTCACCTTCGGCATCGCGCCGACCGGTCCCTCAACCGCCTACGGGTACCTGGAACTCGGGACGGTGTTCGAGGGGGCGGCCTGGATCGTCAAGCAGTTCCAGGAAAAACCCTCCCTGGAGACCGCCAGGACGTACTATCAGCAAGGGCCGGCCCGATACCTGTGGAACAGCGGGATGTTCGTCTGGCGGGCAAAAACCCTGCTGGAATGCATCCGCCGCTACGTGCCGGAGGTTTTTCAAGGGCTTTCCACGATTGCCCAGGCTTGGAACACGCCCGACCGGGACCGCGTGCTCGACGAGATCTTCCCGACGTTGAAAAAAATCAGCGTCGATTTTGCCGTGATGGAGCCGGCCGCGCGCGATCCGGCCGTCAAGGTGGCGGCCGTGCCCATGCCGCTCCGCTGGCAGGACGTCGGTTCCTGGCCGATCTTCGCCGACACCTGCCCCCGCGACGAAAAACGCAACGCCCTGGGCGCCGGCGAGCATCTGCTGCTGGAATCGTCCCACTGCCTGGCCGCCTCGAGCGATCCGGACCACCTGATCGCCGCGATCGGCTGCCACGACTTGATGATCATCCACACCCCCGACGCCACACTGGTCTGCCGCGCCGACCGGGCGGAAGAGATCAAGAAGCTCCATCTCCTGCTGCAAGAGAAATACGGCACGCGGTTTCTCTAGTGCTTTGTCAACGCAAAGATTTGGGGTGTCACTGCTGGCTTGTCCAGCAGTGACAACGACTTACCTCGGCATGGCGCCGGCTCGCCAGAAGGCCATCCAGTCGCCTTTGAGTAATACCGGCACTCCCACCATCCTGAACGGGCTGGGGTAATCTTGCTTCAAGGGATGGCAATTCAACCCTTTGCTGTGAATGCCCGGTAACCCGCCGAGCGGCTACAACCGGCATTCCTTACCTGGCAATGCCAAAGTTTATGCCAACGCCCATCAGTCCAAGGTCGTCGCGGTGCGACAACATCGGGGTGACGTTCGACCATAGCTGCCCTTCCCACACGCACTGGACAAACGCGGTGGCCCCATAGCCGAGTTGCCGAGCGTATTCCGCGCCGAGTTGAACTTCGCCCACGCCCACGGCGACGCCGGTACCGCCGTTCTCGTCCTCGGCTATCCACCGATCATCGCCGAACAGCAGCGCGCCGCGGGCCTTGGCGATCAGTGAAATGCCGGTATCGGCGACCGGACGCTTAAGTTCCGCGAAAATCGTCGGGCCGACGCCTTCAAAACGGCTGTACACCAAGTCATCATCAAGAAGTGTTCGCCGTTTGACGCCGCCGCCGCGAATGCCCGCCCCGCCGTTGAAATCCCAATTGCCAAAGTGAAGCTGCTGCATGAAGTCGAGATCGACGGCGTAAACATCCAGGTAGTTTCGGCCTTCACGCTGGCCGTAAACGCCTGTCCCCGCTTTCAAATCATGCTGGTACTGGAACCAGCGGCTCCTGACGCCGAAGCCCGACGGGCCGACATAGCCGAACCATGCGCGGGGACTGATCTCGAAATCGTTGTTGGGCGCCACCGAATCGCCGGAAAGCTCCTCGTGGGCCTCTTGGTCGTAAGCATTGCCATAGGCCCGCAGGAAGAGTACGTCGAATCCGCCCACCATGCGACCGCCAGCGGAAGTCTGCTCTTGAGCGACGGCCGTACCGGCCAGCCACGGACACGTCACCATCACCATAGATAGTATGCTTGTACGCATTATAATAGTTCCTCCCTGATGTGTTTGTTGCACTGAGCTTATTGACAGGCCTCTTGGATAGCTTCGTATTCTGTGAGCGATATAGATCATTTTAATCGTACGAAACAGGCTGTTTTCCCTAGATTGCCCGGTCTAAGAGTCCCGCAATGTCCCAATTCCCCAGGTTTAGGCGAAAAGGTGCAAGACAAAGAGAAAATCACGGTCGGGTAAATTATGCAGCGGCAGAGTCGCCGTTCTTTGATGAAGCATATCTGCGTATTGAACCGGAAGTGTTTGAGGATAAAGATCCGGACGATATCTGGTCGCTTCATTGGTCTGAGGGGTGCCAGAAGCTTATTGCGGCGACATGCGATCGCCTCTGCACAATTCCCATCGAATCCGTGCTCAGCCTGCCCAGATATCGTGCTGCCAGCGGAAGGAAAATCAATAGATAACCTCGCTTTTCAGTGATCGTCTCGTCCGGGGCACTCGTAGATCATCGGGATGCGTTGGTCCAACACCCCGACATCCATCCTTCCAACTCAACATCTTCCGCTCCCCCCCGGCCAAAAACATCGCTTGACAGGATAATGTAAATATGTACACTGTCACCCGATTGCGCAGCGGCCGACGGTTTTTTAAGAGGAAAACCAAGAACTATTGAGCCCTGCATTGCCAATGCACCGTTCCACGGTCAAAAGACCAGCAAATTCGGCTGGAATAGCCGTGTTTGCGGTGGAACAACGATCATTGGCCGGATCGGCATCAATAGTAGCTTAATGAATTGCCATGACAATGTCCAGAATCCTTCCAAGGCCAGTTCCGCACCTTGACGAAAAACCCACGGCTGGAAGGTCGCCCCCGGCGAGTACGCCGTCGAAGCCGGCCCCTCCTCCCGCGACGTCCGCCTGAAGGGCCGCGTCACTCTGGAATAGCGCTCCGCTTGAATCGTTTCGTGATCCGTGCTTCATCGCCCGGAATCCAATTTACTCTTCTCTGCCGTCGGAAACGCTTGGATCCCAAGGTTCTATTTCGCACGCTTCATCGAAGATCCAGGGTCGATACTCCGGTGCTTCCGTATTATGCTGATTGAGCCTTCTTTCCAAAACGCTTTTATGCAGGGTGGGTTGCTGGCCGTTTCGAGCGTCCCAGGATCTCGGCTCCTTTCGATAGAAGAACCTCGCCCACAAACCTTCCCGCGGGTCATGGATCTCTCCGTTGACGTTCTGACGGATCTTGACTTTGTGCCCGGGATAAATTTTCAAGCCGTAATGAACCGCTTTTTGCATCATCCATACCAGAGAAATGTCGGACACCTCCTGCTCCGGATAACCGCCGCCCACGTCGCTGTGCGACCCGCAAAACCAGACCTGCCGCATGGTTTGATACGATTCAATCCCCGGCTCCCAAAGCAGGGGATGAAAAAGGCGGCGATCATCGTCGATGGACAACGCCTGATAGGCGTTCTCGACGCTCCGGCTCAGGCGGAAATTATGGAACTTGTGTCTGAAAAAAGGAATTTTGCTAAAACAATATTTAAAGAGGAGTTGGAAAATAAAGAGAGACTTTAAAAACTGAAAGTCGCTGAAAAAATCATAAAAATTCAGGCCCTGAAACAGTTTGGTCGTCACGCCCAATGCGGTGACGGTGTCCCAGACGCCGAGGAATTTGATCCGGCACCACATCGTGTGATTTCTTTCGATGAAATCCGCGGCCTTTCTCTCCCGCGTCTCGGTATCCCTGATCTGATAGATCCGGTACGCCCGCCCGATCAATTCCGGCCTCGATTT
Source organism: Pirellulales bacterium (assembly GCA_016936015.1). Classification (GTDB taxonomy): domain Bacteria; phylum Planctomycetota; class Planctomycetia; order Pirellulales; family Thermoguttaceae; genus JAFGPV01. Next base: position 668 of record JAFGPV010000040.1, on the reverse strand, counting down.
CGGCAGAATGCCAAACAGGTGGATGAAGCCGGACAGGCTTCTGACCGTCGCGGCGCCCCGGCTGAATCCAAAGAGGAAGATCCGGTCGCCGGCGTTGTAATTTTCAAAGATGAATTGATAACAATCCTTGACGTTCCTCGAGATTCCCACGCCGAACATCAATCCCAAAAATTTCTCGCCGCCCGTGCCCAGCCCCCGGTCATAAAAAGAAATCTGCCGGGCGGTCCGATCCTCGATCATGTTGAACAGCTTGTAAACGTTGCTGTTATGCAGCTTTCCGCCCTCCTGCCCCGTGCCGTCGGAAAAGACCACAATATTTTTAGGCATCTTCGACCCCCGTTCTGCTTTCCCTTGTCCGTCGACAAGGCAACCAACCGCCGAACGGCGGTAGAACTTCACCGTATTTTCACGGCCAATGAAGTGTTGTCAAGACGCATGCGTCATGCCGGAATAGCGATTCTATTTCTGCCCTCTTTAGAAAGCAACCTCCGATAGCCGGCGGCTAACAGCCTTAAGTTTACCCACATTTTTCTTAGGATCGTTTACGATCCTTGCCCACGTAAGTGGTATTAGGCCCGTGCTTTAGAGACAGTCCAGTTTTTTTGGTAATGGAGGCATAGTAGTGAAATAATTGACCTCCCGGCATTTGGGGGATTTGTGCAGACTAG
>JAFGPV010000039.1 GCA_016936015.1 Pirellulales bacterium | reverse complement strand
GGCTAACAGCCGCCGCGAGGCATTCTGGTATCTCTCGGCGGCTGTTAGCCGCCGGCTATTGAACGCAAATTCAAAACATGAATTTTAGTCTCTGGGCGTCTTTTTGGGGATGCAACATCCCATTTGGGGGGAGAAACAGCCGTTGCCGATTCGGCGGTATCGGGTTACACTGGAGGCGGTTTCGGACAGACAACGATGCCGACAGTCCCCCGGAGGGGGCGGTTTTTCCGCCGCGATTCCCGCAGGGATCGGCGTCTACGTGATCGGTCCCCCGGATGCGATCAGGAGGGGAAGAGGCGGGACGCCTCTTCTACAAGAAAGGTTCTTTTGAGATCGGACCCGTGCCTCGCACTTCGCCCAGTTACATCGGTTCCTACCGTCTGCTGAACATCGTGCACACGGGCCAAAACTGCCACATCTGGCAGGCTTACGACGACCAGCAGCAGCGGATTGTGGGGATCAAGACGCTGCTGGACCGTTTTCAGAAAGACCGCGAGCAGATCAACCTGCTGCGTTGGGAATACATCGTCGGACACATGGTCCGCGACCCGCGGATCATCGAGGTCTACAGTTTCGACATTGACCGGGGGACGGCGTACGTGTCGATGGAGTGGTTTTCCGCTCCGAACTTGAAGAACTGGATCAACGAGGGGGTGGAGAAACTCGCTTACCGCCTGCCGACGATCATCGAGAAGGCGGCAGACGCGCTGGGCCATTTCCACCAGGCCGGTTGGGTCCACCGCGACGTCAAGCCCGACAATTTTTTGGTGACGGAGGAGCTGGAACTGAAGCTGATCGATTTCGCCCTGGCTCGGCGGCGGCGGAAAAAGATTCTGCGGTTGATTACGCCGCGGATGAAGGTGCAGGGGACGCGGAGTTACATGTCGCCGGAACAGATCCGCGGCGAGCCGCCGGAGATCCACGCCGACATCTACAGTTTCGGCTGCGTGATGCACGAGTTGCTTGCCGGGCGGCCGCCGTTTACGGGGGTCAGTTCGAACGATCTGTTGAACAAGCACTTGCACAGCACGCCCCCGTCCTTGGAGGCCCTGAACCAGAACGTCACCCCGGAGTTTGCCCAGTTGGTGCGGCGGTTGATCGCCAAGAACCCCGCCGACCGGCCGCAGTCGATGGGGGATTTTATCGGCGATTTTCGGGCCACGCGGATGTTTAAGGTACCGCCCAAGCCGCCCCAGGAAAAATGACGAATGCCAAAGGACGAAGGACAAATGTCAAATGACGAAGGACGAAAGAAATCCGAATGTCGAATGACGAAGGATTCGGATTTTGGCATTCGTCCTTCGTCATTTGTCATTCGTCATTAAATTCACTTTTACGTAATTTTTTATTTTCCATTTTTTTACTGCATCCCATGCCCGGACCCGAACATCGCTTAGCCTTTGAGCGGCCGATCTACGAGCTGGAAGAGCGACTGGAGAAGCTGGGGACCAAGACCGAGCCGACGCCCGAGGTCCGCGACGAGATCCGGCGTCTGCGGCGACAGCGGGTGGAACTGATCAAGCAGATCTACGGCAAGCTGACGCCGTGGCAGACGGTGGAGGTGGCCCGGCACCCCGATCGGCCGATGACCGCCGATTATCTGACGACGGTTTTCGAAGAATTTGTGGAGTTGCACGGCGACAAGTTCTTCGGCGACGACCGGGCGATCCGCACGGGCCTGGCCCGGCTGGACACCTTCAAGGTGTTGGTGGTCGGGCACCAAAAGGGGAAAAACTTCAAGGAGCGGAGCCTGTGCAACTACGGATTCGCCCATCCCGAGGGCTACCGCAAGGCGCTGGGAAAAATGCGGCTGGCGGCGAAATTCCAGATCCCGATCGTCTGCTTCATCGACACCGGGGGCGCCTTCCCGGGCATCGGGGCCGAGGAGCGGGGGCAGGCCTACGTGATCGCCAACGCGATGTACGAGATGTCCCGGCTGCCGACGCCCATCGTGTGCGTGGTGATTGGGGAGGGGGGTTCGGGAGGGGCGCTGGGCATCGGCGTGGGCGACCGGGTGGCGATGCTGGAATACGCCTACTACTCGGTAATCAGTCCCGAGGGCTGCGCCGGCATCCTCTGGAAGAGCAACGCCTATAAAGAAAGGGCGGCCGAGGCCCTGAAATTCACCGCCCCCGATCTGCTGCGGTTCGGCGTGATCGACGAGATCATTCCCGAGCCGCTGGGCGGCGCCCACCGCGATCCGATGCTGATGGCCAGCCGGCTGAAATTCTTTCTCCGCGGCGCGCTCCGCGAACTGTCGGCCGTGCCCCGGGAGCAACTGCAGGAAGCCCGCTACCGGAAGTTCCGCCAGATGGGTATACTGACAGAAGGCGCTTCGCCGGAAGAGTCTTCGGCGGCTCCCGAGTCGGTGCCGCCGCCGCACCATCCGGCGGAGACTCCCGCCTCGGAACTGTTTTAACCGGGAAGCCTGCGCCGTTTGCGTCCCTCCGGCTATTTTTCCATCACCATTTACCACCTCAGCGATCATGCCCAATTCCACCACAACCCGCAACCCTTCCTCGTCCAAGTTTTCCCTCGCCCGTTTGATCGTTTATGTTCTCCTGCTGCTGATCATCGGAGGGGTCGTGTGGATCAAGTTTCTCGGCGGCGACTTGATTATCGGCAATATCCAGGAGAAAGGCATTCAAACCGTGCTCTCCAAAGACGATTCGGAAGCGGAACAGCAGGCCGCCGAAAAACTCGTCGCCATGGATATTATCGTTTCCAAGGATACAACGACTCACTACGTCACGACGGTGAACTTTGTCGAGAAAACCGCAACGCCCGAGGCGCTTGAACACTTGAAGCAGTGCACCCACCTGGAGGCGCTCCTGCTGAACGGCACTCAGATCCAGGACGATCAACTTCAGTGTCTCGCCGACATGGATCGGCTTTCGTCCCTGGTGCTGAGTTCCAATCCGATTACCGACGCCGGCTTGAAGCGTCTTGAAGCTTTGGAATCGCTGAACGATCTGCACCTGGTCGACACCCAGGTCGGCGACGCCGGCATGGAGTCCATCGCTAAAATGCCCAAGCTCTCGATCCTCGACCTCTCGAAGACCCAATTGACCGACCGCGGACTGAAAGCCTTGGCGAAACTTCAAAGACTGGAGAATTTCCACCTGAGTGGAACAGCCGTGACCGACGCCGGCCTGAAGACCCTGGAAGGCTTCCCGGCCTTGAGACTCGTGAACCTTGATCAAACCAAGGCGACGCCCGCCGGAGTCCAAGCGCTGAAAGCCGCCAAACCGGTTTTGACGGTCATTTATCGGCTGGAAAAAGAGGAAGGGAAAGAGAAAGGGAACGCGAAGGCGGACGCTCCGCAGGACGATGCCGGCGCTCCGCAGGACGATGCCGGCAAGGAACAACAAGACCAGAAATAAGCCCTGGGCAGTTGCTGACTGAGCCGGGGAAACGACGTGTTCCGAGTCGTCGCGGCCGGGGCCGGCCCGGCTCGCTCTGACTTTCATGGCCCGGGTCGAGAACGGCTCGGCTCATTTCATGCTTCGTGCTGGCCGTCTGGAGGCTGTCGGGCGGCCTTTTTTCGACCCTCCCCAACGTCCGATAATGTTTCTTATGTTCGGTCGGATCCCCCGGATTCATTGGGAAAACAGACGGTTCCTTTGCTCGCCCTGCTCCTCTTTCAAGGATCCGCTCGGCAATGTCGTGCCGGCGCCTTGGGACATCAATTCCGGGAAAATTTTCTGTTGTTGACCCCCGCGATGGCCATCGCGGAGCGTTGGATCAAGTGACGTCAAGAGGCCGCCACTCGATCGGCAGAATGGAAAACTCACCGTAGATTCTATTTCAATTCGGAACAGCCGGGACCGAGGACGGCGCGGCTCACTCGACATTCTTGACATTTGTCATTCGTCCTTTGTCATTTTGCCTTTGACCCCCCCCTCCCCCCTGCCCTGGGGTTGCTTTTTTTCCTCGAAAACTTGCTTTATTTCCTGACCCAACTTCTGAACTTCCTGCCGCACACGTCCTGCGTTTTCTACTTGCTGCTGAACTTGATCCAATTGACGATCGACTTTCTGCCGGGCGGTTTTCATGGTCTCCAGATTCGGTTGGTCTCCCTCCGGCGTCTCGGCCGGCGGCGGCGTCTCGGGCGGCGTGTTCGGATCGAGCTTGTGGTCCAACTCGTCGATGTACTTGCCGATGACCGCCCGGACGTCCTCGGGCAGCACCGGGCCGGCATGCCGCGTGAGCTGCGCGATGGCGTAGCCGGAGTACGATTTGAGCACCGCCTGCCGCGCGGTCTCCGAGAGCGTGACGGCAAAAAACGTGATCACCACGCACAGCAACACGCCCTTGGCCAGGCCGAACAAGGCCCCCAACTGCCGGTCGAATTCCTTGAGCTTCACGCGGTCGATCGCCTTCGAGACCAGGCGGAAGACCACCCAAATCGTCAACGAGGTGCCCAGGTACAGCACGAACATCGCCAGATAGCGGTTCCACGGCGCTTCGGCGCTGATGTAAGGCGCCAGCGAATCGCCGAACTGCAGGGCCACCACGGCGCTGAGCACCAGGGAGCCTAACGAGGCCGCCTGCCACGCCATCCCCTTCCAGACGCCGAAGAGCAAGGTCCCCACCAACACCACGAGCATGATAATATCGTAATAATGAATCGAGGAAGCCATGGGACGTTTCTTTCTTAGGAGGCCAGACATTCTTGTCTGGCGTATCGGAGGCAGGTCGGAGACAGGCAGGAATGCCTGTCCTCCTTGGCTGGCGGAAGTATAGCCGGTCGGGGCAATCCGGCGAAGGGCAGTGTAGGGCACCCTGTATCTGTTTAACATTCAAGGAGTCATTTTTTTTCTGACATGAAATTGGAGAGATTGCCTGCGTTCTTCAAGATTCATCTTCCGCCAGGGCCGTTGGTTTGATATCATAGCCTCTCAGCCTGGGGTGTTTGCGATAAGTACACAGCCTAGATTGTTTAGCAAAGACAAAGATGGCAAAGTCTCTTCCAGAGAATGCCCCCGCCCAACCGGCCAGCGGCTCGAAAGACCGCCCTTGGATACCGCGGTTCTGGGACGGCATGAACATCCGCGGATGGTACGGCCTGCTGCTGCGCAACCGGTTTGCGATCGCCCCACATCGCTGGGGGATGGCGTTTTTGATCTGCATTTTCACCTTCGTGAATTTTTTCTTCTGGGCGATCCAGACCCTGATCTACGGCCGGCGGATCGCGCGGACGCGGATTACGGAGGATCCGATTTTCGTGATCGGCCATTGGCGGTCGGGAACGACGCTGCTGCACGAACTGCTGGTCCGGGACCGGCGGCACACGTATCCCGACACTTACGCCTGTTTCGCCCCCAACCACTTTTTGGCGTCGGCCTGGTTCTTCAAACCGTGGGTCAAATTCCTTCTTCCGCCCCGGCGTCTGATGGACAACATGCCGGCCGGGTGGAACCGCCCCCAGGAAGACGAATTCGCCTTGTGCAACATGGGCGCTCGTTCGCCCTACCTGACGCTGATCTTTCCCAATCGTCCGCCACAGGACACGGAGTACCTGGACCTGGAACGCGCCCCGGCGTGGGGCGTGGAGCGTTGGAAGACGAAGCTCGACTGGTTCCTCCGCTGCCTGACGGTGCGGCGGCCGCAGCGGATCGTGCTCAAGTCGCCCGCCCATACGTGCCGGATCAAGGTCCTCCTGGAGATGTTTCCCCGGGCGAAGTTCGTGCACATCGTCCGCGATCCCTCCGTCATCTTCCCTTCGACGATGCACCTCTGGAAACGCCTCTACCGCGATGAGGGCCTGCAAGCGCCGCGGTACGAGGGCCTGGAAGAACACGTCTTCCGCACCTTCGAGCGGATGTACGAGGTCTTCGAGCGCGACCGCAAGCTGCTTGGGCCTGAACAACTCTGCGACGTCCGCTACGAGGATCTGATCCGTCACCCCCTCGAGACCATGCGGCGGATTTACGAGGAACTGCAACTCGGCGAATTCGAGCAGGCTCGCCCCGCCATGGAGGACTACATGGCGGGCCAAAAAGGCTACAAGACCAACCGCTACGAGATCACGCCCGAGATCCGCGAGGCGATCGGCCGCCGCTGGAGCACGTACATCGAGCAGTACGGCTACGGGCAGCGGGCGGAGAGAAATCATTCACGTCCCCCGGCCTCCGTCACGGAAGGGGTTTGAAATCACGGGCAAATCTGCTTCGCTCTCAGCGGGAAGCGAGCCGGTCGGATCTTTCACCCGTCGTGGACGCGATGGTGACGTGCTGGTGCTGACCGCCTTGCATGTACACGTTGCGGCAGTCGGTGAAGGGTTGGCCGTTGCGAAGGAAAGTGGTGTGGACGGCGTAGTGATAAATTTTCTGCGGCGCCAGGCCCTGGGAGACGTATCGTCGCAACGTGCCGGTCGATTTGGTTTTCTGCCCGTTGATGACCACCTCGGCTCCCACGGGGACCTGGAGGGTTAAGGTGGCCGACTGACCGGCGGGGGCGGGAGCCGTCGCGGAAACGCCGGGCGACTTTTTTGCCGGGGTGGGCTGCGGACCGGGCGCGGTTACCGCGCCGGCCGGCGCAATCGTGTTGCCGCAGCAACCGGCTCCCGACCAAGAGGGATAGACGTCACAGCCCCCGCACCAACCACCTCCGCAAGAATTCCAGCAACCGCCCCAGCCCCAACCTCCGCAGCCCCAGCGGGCGCATCCCCATCTCCCGCACCACGCCTCGGCCTGCGGGACGCTGATGGCGAAGATCGCAGCCGTCAAGATAATCGCCAGAAACACCTTTTTTCCCGTCGCTGAACTCATCATGATACTCCTTTCTGGAAACAGCTCCGAGCGTCCCGGATCAGGCGCGAGTGCATGGCTGCGCCGTCACTGCTTCAGCGCGACGAAGAATCCGGGCTATCCGGAGGCAACGGTAATCCTTCGCCGACCAACGCTTTGCGTCGGTGCCCGTCAAGAGGACGTCGCAGAGCAATCCGGTCCGACGGAACTTCGGTGAGTACGAGAAATACTACACAGCAGTCTGGAGCCGGACAAGGGAGTGCGACGCAGGCCATGGCATGAAGAGTGGATGTCGTCTCAACAGAACAAGCGTCATTCTGAGCAGCGCGAAGAATCTGGGTTGTCTGGGGAACATCGGAGATTCTTCGCTGACACGAAAATCGCTGCGTTCAGAATGACCGTTCCGAGGACAATCCAGTTTAGCCCGGGCACTTGTGCCCGGTGTTCTTCATGGATGGACCGTTTTCGGCGATCCCCGCCGGCCGCAAGCGGCCGGGCTAAACGCATGACGGAAAAAATGGGGAAAGACTCGCTTATTTGTGGTAAAAACGAGCATGTCCCCCTTTTTTTCCGTCACTGTCTTGTTCGTACCTTTCACGATTCTCGATCGCAGAGCCATTATGTACAATAACACTCATGTTTCGTTTCATCCTTATCCTCGTTTTCGGATTTGTCGCCATCAACGGTGTTTATGGATCGGGTTGGAGCGATTACCAACTCGACATCGGCGATGGGTTTTCGATCGTTCGATGCAATGGTCTTGACGTCTGCCTCTGCGATAAAAACCACGGGATGATTTATTGCCCCAGCCAATTCGTCGGCACGGGGCCGATCAACGGCTATGCCTTGACCGAGAACGCCGTTTACCTGAGAACCTACGGACGGAAATCCAGGAATCTCTTCGCCGGCGATAAATTTGAAAATGTTGACCCCTCGCGGGAATTTTTCTTTATCTACGACCGGAAGACGGAACAGTTGTCGCCACCCCTGACGGCAGCGGATTTTAACACGGAAGTGGAGCCTCTGAGCAGTTCTTTGATCTCCTGGATTCAGCCACGAAATCCCAACCCCGATTTGCCGTTAAGAGGCGCCGCGAGGTTTCTGGGAGTGATCGCCTTGTACTTCCTTGCTCCTTTGACGATCCTGATCGCTCTTTCGGGAGTATTGTTGTATGCCGTCAGAAAACGTGGCCGCAAACGATAGAATTCCCCGGCGGCCTTGTCGGCGGCACGACCGCGGCCCGATTACGCCCGGGTGGGCGTGGGGATGGTTTTGCCTTTGAGTTGGTAGACGTAGGCGAGGACTTCGGCGACGGCGGCGTACTTGTCGGCGGGGATGGGGTGGTTCAGCTCGACTTCGCGGTAGAGGGCCTGGGCCAGCGGTTTCTTTTCGACGAGGGGGACGCCGTGCTGGAGGGCCAGTTCGCGGATCCGCTTGGCGATCGCGCCGGCGCCCTTGGCCACGACGATCGGTGCGGCCATCGTCTCCGGCTCGTACTCGACGGCCACGGCCAATTCGGTGGGATTGGTGATGACGACGTCGGCCTTGGGCACGGCGGCCGAGAGCCGCGTCATCGCCAACTGCCGCTGCACCTGGCGGCGTCGGGAAAGGAGCAGCGGGTTGCCTTCCAGATTCTTCATCTCCTCGCGGACCTCCTGGGGCGTCATCCGCAGGTCCTGCTCGTGCTTCCACCACTGGAAGCCGAAATCCAACAGGGCCAACGCCACCAGGGCGGCGCCGATTTTCAACGTCGTCCAGAGCAGGACTTCTCCGAGAAAGCGGGCGATCTCCGGCACCGTAAGGGCCGTCAGGCCGAGGATCGTGTCTTTCTGCTTCCAGAGGCACCAGTAGGCCACCACCGCAATCACGGCAATCTTGAAGATGCCGAAGGCCAGGTGCACGACGTTGGACAGCGAAAAGATCCGGCCGAAGCCCTTTAGCGGACTGATGCGGCCGAAATCGGGCAGCAGTTTCTCGGGCAGAAAGAAGAAACCGATCTGCATGACGTTGGCGGCCACGGCGGCCAACAGCACCAGGCCGAAGATCGGCAGCATGACCTGCGCCAGCCGCAGGACCAGCACCGTCCAGGAGTGGACCGCAAAAGTGACGTCGGCATGCAGGTGCGGCGTTTCGCCCAATTGGCGTTTCGTGTAGTCGAGGAAGAAATGGACGACCTGCCCGCCGAGCGTCAGCAGGACCAACACGCCGACGGTCAGCAGCACGGCCGAGGCGAGGTCCTGGCTCTTGGCCACCTGCCCGTGCTCGCGGGCCTGCTGCCGGCGATGCGGCGTCGGTTCCTGGCTTTTATCGCCGTTTTGCTCGGGCATGGAAGGTTGGGCAGTTGGAAAACGCGTCTCATGTTGTAGGAGGCGGCTCCTGCCGCCGATCGAAATCTTTTCTCACAACGTCGGCGGCAGGAGCCGCCTCCTACAAATTGACGACAACGAAGTTTTAGGCGAACCACTCGCCGCGGACGGAGGCTTGCAGGGCTTCGAGGAGGGTTTGCAGGACGGATTCGAGTTGCGACTGGAAGGCAAAGGCCGCCGTGCCGAGGGTCAGGGCGACGACGGCCAGCGTCAGCAGCGCGTTCATCCCGAAGCCGATAATCAGGATGTTCAGTTGCGGCACGGTCCGGCTGATCAGGCCCATCACCAGCGTGGTCACCAACAGGGCCGTGACCGCCGGGGCGGCCACGCGAAGCCCCAGTGAAAAACTCTGCGCCAGCAGCGTGAAAAAGGCGTCGCCGATCGTGGCGCTGAACAATCCCCGGCCGGGAGGAATGGTCTGGAAGGTGTCCAGCAGGCCGGCCATCACCAGGCGATGTCCGCCGATGCACAAAAATACGCTGAGGCTGAAGAAGTAAAAGAACCGGGAAATGATGGGGATGCTGGCGTCGGCGGTGGGATCATAGACGTCGGCCAACATCAAACCGCCGGTCGAGGCGATCAACTCGCCGGCCAGTTCGATGCCGTGCAACAGGAGCATCACGCCCAGTCCCAGGAAGGCCCCGATCAGCAATTCCCCGCCGACCAGCGCCAGATATTGGAGCATCGTGCCCGGGTCGTCGACCGCAGCGTTGCGCTGCAAGGGGAAGACCAGCACGGCCAGCGCCAGCGCCAACAGCACTCGAATCCGCACCGGGACGTCTTTCGATCCGAAGGCCGGCGCGGTCATCGTCAATCCGCTCACCCGCGTCAGGATCAGGGTGAACAGGAGGAACCACTCGGCGTTGAATTGGTTGAGCCAAGCCATCAGGGGGAATGATAAATGACGAAGGACAAATGACGAATGACGAATGAATGACGAATGCCGAAATCCGAAATACTACTGGACGCCGTCTCCATGGATCACCATTCGTCATTCGACATTTGGATTTCTTTCGTCATTCGTCCTTCGTCCTTCGTCATTTCAATGTGCTTTCAGAATCTTCCAGGAATTCCCTCGATCAAATTCGTGGTATACTGCGAGAGTTGGGCGATCAGCCAGGGCAACGTCAGGCTGAGGACGAGGATCATGGCCAGGAGCTTGGGCACGAAGACGACGGTCTGTTCCTGGATTTGGGTCAGCGCCTGGAGCAAGCCGACGATCAGACCGACCGCCAGGGCGGTCAAAAGGACCGGCCCGCCGACGCGGAGCGCCATCCAGATGGCTTCGCGGCCGAGTTCGATGACGGTTTGGGCTTCCATGGATCTTTACGGATTGAGGGAGAAGCAAGCTAATGGGAACCATGAAAAAGCCGGATTCACTAGCCGGCGGCTAACAGCCGCCGTGGGATCTTTCCTGTTGACTCGGCGGCTGTTAGCCGCCGGCTAGATGATCCGTCCGGCGACGTCACGTAAACGGCTGGAAACTTTCCAGCAACATGCCTACGACCAGGTGC
>JAFGPV010000212.1 GCA_016936015.1 Pirellulales bacterium | reverse complement strand
GGGATTGACGGCGGGGCAGGTTTACCGGACGGGCGGTGATCCCGACAACCTCTGCATAGTCCACTAACGCCGAGAGAACCATGTCCACCATACGTTATTTCCAAGTCGATTTCGGCCCGGCGAAAACCGGCCTCGAAGCCGTCGGATACCAGCTTTATCAGGCCGCCGACGGAACCCCCTCGGGCAGCCGGATCACCGCCGGCGTGTTCGAGATCGCCCACGGCAAATACGGGGCGGTCGTGGACGTCGCGAATTGTCCGATCGGCTGCATCGAATGGGACACGGGCGAGGCGTCGCCGCTTTACGCCGGCGAGGATTACGGAGCGAGCGCGGCGGCCTTGCTCGACCATCCCGACGGCGTGGAGGCCGGGAAAACCGTCCGTCAAACGCTTCGCATCCTCGCGGCCGTCGTCGCGGGAAAGGTCTCCGGGGCCGGCAGCGGCACGGAAACCTTCCGCAGCCTCGACGACGGCGCCGACCGCGTCGTCGTCACCGCCGACGCCGCCGGCAATCGAACCGCGGTGGAGTATTCGTCATGAAAAACACCTTCGCCGCCAAGACGTTCGCCGCTTCCACCTTCCGCTCGGCCACGTGGACCGGCCCGACTCCCGTCCGGTTTTTCCAATTGGACCGCGGCATGGTGTTTCAACCGGGCGCCGTGACGGGACAGTCGTTTCATTCCGGAGCGGAAAGGGCACAAACGTTCCAGAACGGCGCAGAAGCAGGAGCAATTTATGGCTGAGGCACAAGACATTTTCGGCGCGGCCTTTAAGAACGGCTCGGCGACGTTCCTGGCCCGGCTGGTCGGCAACGACGGCGCGTATCTGACGCCCGCCGAAGTCGCCGCGGCGGAGTATTCGGCGTTTCTGCTCAATGATCGGGATCCCGACGAGCGGATCGCCGTATTGGGCCACTCGGCCGTCGGCCTGACGGTGGGCGATGTGTTGTACGATACGCTCCAGACCGACGCGCTGTGGACCGTGGATTCGGTCGGTTACAACTTCAAACACGCCTTGGAAGTTGCCGTGTATCCCGCGTTTGCCGTCGCCGGCCGACGCTACCTGGTGGAATACGCCCTGACGCCGGTCAGCGGCCCGGTGATCTTAGTGCGGTTTCGTGTAAACGTGATTTGACTTTTCCCGTTTAGCGGCCGCCGGTACGGCGGCCCAGAGGATCACTGAAAACAAGGCCGCCGTACCGGCGGCCGCTAAACATCCTATGTTTTGCAAGGTATGCCATGCCTAGCGATCGAGAACAAATTGTCCTGATAAAAACCCAGACCTTGACCCGGATCGCGGAGATTACGGAAAATCCCAAGCCGACGTACCAGATCGACGGGCAGTTGGTGGTCTGGGGCGATTACCTGAACCAGTTGCGGGGCACGGTCGAGTGGTGCAACGCCCAACTGGCGGCCGAAACGCCGATCGAAGTGCAGTCGCGAGGAATAACCTGACCATGAACTTTGATCCCCAAGCCGATTTTGCCCGGATTATCGACGGCACGGAGAGCGTCACCCTGTTGCGCCGCGGCAGCACGCCCGGCGCAGAGGGAACGCTGATTGCCCACGCCTTGCGCCGGGCCACCGATGCCGCGGAAACCACCTTCGGCAACCGCAGTGAAGTCCGTAAACACGCCGACAGCGACGCCCACGCCCGGGCCGCCGACGTAAGCTGGCATCTTCCCGTCGTCGAACTGCCCGAGGCGCCGCAACTGGGCGATGTGCTGTTGGACGCCGCGGGCTGCCGCTGGACGATCCTCGAAGTGCACGACGCCACGCTCCACAGCCGGTGGCGGTGTACGACCCGCGAGTTGGCCATCGCCAACGGACTGGACAATACCGTCACGATCCTCAAGGCAGAATACGCCAAAGGCGCGTCCGGGGCGGCCGAGGCGACGTGGCGTGTCTGGCGGACGGGCGTCCGGGCCCGACTCCAGCCGTTCGACGTGCAGGTTGCCGTGGAGCACGGAGCCTCAGGCGCGAAACGGCGATACCGGCTGTTGTTGGAAGAAAACCTGACGTTAGATCACACGATCCGGATCCAGGGAGCGGACGGCTCGCAATATCGGATCCTCTGGGCCGCCGAGGGACCGCGCCTCGGGGAATTACAGACGGCGGAGGTCATTCCACTATGAATCTCCTACAAGTCCTCCACCAGCGCTGGTCGGCCGACGCCGCACTGAGCAATTTGCTGCCGGCAAGCCGCGTCTTTACGGGATTGAGTCCCGACCGCAGCCTGCCGTACGCCGTGTTCTCCAAGGCCAGCCAGCGTCCGCTGTCCCTGCTTGGCGACGGTTCGGCCGTCGACCGCGTCGGCGTGCGGATCCGGCTTTTCCACGACCGTTACGACGACGGGGCGGAAATCGCCCAGCAAGTGAAAGCCGCGTTTGACCGGATCGCCTTCGATCTCGCCGACGACAAAAAAGTGCTCAATATGCAACGGACCGATGAGTCCGAAGAGCAACACGACGACGGTGCCTGGGAATTCACGGTCCATTTCGACTGCACCGTGTCCCTTCCCGCGGGCGTGTAAAAGTTGAAAAAACACTACGTTGTTTCCCCCTTGTAGGAGGCGGCTCCTGCCGCTGAAAAAAAGGGAAACAGCGGCTATCGGCGGCAGGAGCCGCCTCCTACAAAAAGGAAAATGAGGAACCGCGATGTCCTTCAAAGCCGAAATCAAAGCCTCCCTGGGATGGAATTGGAACGAGGGCGCCGTCGACAACGGCCGGTTGGAATTCGCCAAGTCCCTGCCGGGCGGCAGCGGCGCCGGCCAGGCTGACGCCGTCTGGTCGCTCCTGGACCAGTCGCTCAGCGACGGTGCCGCGACCACCGTGGACCTGACCGACCTGCCCCGCGTCCTCTTGGGCGCCAATCACCGAATCGTTTTCGACTCCATCAAGGCGATTCTCCTGGTCAACCAGACCGCCGACGGCGGGACGTTGCTGGTGGGCGGGGCGGAGACCGAGCCCTGGGCGGAACCGTTCGCTACCGCCGACCAACAAGTCGTCGTCCCTCCCGACAGCCCGCTGCTGCTGGCCAATCGGCAGGAAGGCTGGCCGGTGGATTCCACCCACCGCAATCTGAAAATCACGTCCTCCGGCGGCGACGTGACGTACAGCCTGGTCATCCTCGGCGTGCTCAACGCGGAACTTTCCTATACCTGAAGAAAATCCCTCACGACCATGACCACACCCTTTAAAGAACTTGCCGGCTCGCCGCGCGAGTCCTTCGGCCCGGACGGCATGGAGGCCGAGCGGCGGCTGATCTGCGCCTGGGACGACCGCCGGGCGCTGGTAGAAGAGATCCTCGGCGACGGCTACGAATTCGGCGGGCAGAATCCCGTGGCCTATCCCGGCGTCAGCAGCGTCGTGGCCGTCCGTGTCCGGGTGGAACCGCTCACTGACGATCTGGTCAAACAGGATCTCGCGGAACTGACCGACGGGCCGAACGCCTACCAGGGTTTTGCCCGGCTGACCGTGAACTACGAACTGCTGACGGCGGCCGATCGGGCGGACCTGCCGGAGATCGAGCCGCAGACCTTCCTGACCTACCGCATGGATCGGGGCACGGAAACAGTGACGTTCGGCGGGGACGCTTTGTACTGGCCGGGCAATCCCGAGGCCACGTTCCCCTCCGCGGCCGAGGGCCGGCTGCTGCTGCCGGTGACGATCCATCGGCTGACGTGGCACCGGGCGGTCAACCCGCCGTGGAGCGCGATCCGCGTAAGCAGCGGGACCTTCAACGACGCCCCGTTTCTCGGCGCCGCGGAAGGAACGCTGCTGTTCGACGGCGCCGCGGCCGAGCGGGTGTTTCTGCGGATCTCCGACCTCGATACGCCCGAGTTCAGTTGGCGGATCGAATACTTCTTCCGCGAAAAACCGCTCACCACGCAGGCCACGCAGCCGCTGTTTGCCACCAGCGATTTCAGCAAGCTGCTGAAGTTTGAATCTTAAAGCCCATCGCACCCCCTACTTTCATGGTATAATTAGAAAAGAGGTCTTTCGGTAATTATTTGACATTGATAAACTAAAGATCTTTTCCTTTTCAGCGAAATCCGTCGATGTTAGAATTGACAGAGTCGAGTCAATTAATACAACGAGTTGCTCTTGGGACGTGATCTGAAAAATATCGGGGGTGTGATGTGCCTACGGTGAAACCTATCCTCCAAGCCATTCTTTTGGCTGATCATGTGTACAAGGATCAATTCACCGGAAAAATGATCGTTGCCGGTATTTTTAACCAGGTAAACATCATTAAACGCGAAGCAAAGAAACAAGAAGTTGAAGGAACGCAGGATTTTTCAGAAGAAAAGGGACCCAGAGTTTTAAAACCTCACGAAATTCAACGGATGGGATCTCCGTATTGTTATATAAATCTAACAGGTCTCCATGGTGATTTCCCTTTTGAATTCCGCCTAGTCGATTTGGAAGATAATTCTGTCTTATTGAAAATGAGTAATTTTCAGGTTCGATGTGACGATCCTTTGAAAAGTCTTGAGGTTGTTGTTGTAATCCCACCGCTTCGACTTCCACACCCTGGTCATTACGTTTTGGAACTCCTCACGAATGATGAACTCCTAGGATCTCTACGCTTAACCGCTGATGAGAAATCATTGAATGAGGGAGGGTAAATATTTATGTGCATCCTTTTAACAAAAGACAAATATTCTATCGAGCATGGTGAAGAAAAACAACTTTACGAATGCTATCTTTGGCTCTGTCCGGAATCTGAAGGCGGGTATTCGGTGGTTTTGCCCGAATTACCCGGGGTCGTCGGTCAGGGTGAAACGAAGGAAGAAGCAATCGAGGATGTTAAGGAAGCCTTTCAAGCGGCCGCGGCTGAGTATTTGGAGAAAGGGGGCCGGATTCCTTGGAAAAGGGATTGCGATCCAAGCGAAAAACCCAGTGATGCCAAGGAAAAATGGATTGTAGTGCATGTCTAAACTGCCAACGATAACCGGTGTAGAGGCCCTGGCTGCCTTTCAAAAACTCGGTTACGTTGAGGTTCGAGTTAAAAGGTCCCATCATGTTATGAAACGAGAAGGGAGTGAATTTCTTCTTTCGATTCCGGTACATCGCAGGAAAAATCTGAAACGTGGTACATTGCGGGCACTTCTTCGTACTGCGGAAATCACGGTAGATGAATTCTGTGATCTTTTGCAATAGAGAAACGCTATTGACCGTGGATTCCTTCCATGCGCCTTTTCGTCCTCGGCTATCACCTCCCGGATCGGCGCCCCACCGCCGACGGCCGAGTGCCTTCCACAGAATGCCGAATCCGTGCCCGAGTTCCTCGGCAGCCTGCACGCCCTGGTGCAGGCCAACGGCCTGGCCGTCGAGGACTGGCCCCGGGTCGGCCTGGAGGCGATGGCCGCCGGCGCGCCGCTGGTGGTCGAGAACCGCGGCGGCTGGCGGGAAATGATCCGCCACGAACAGACCGGCTTTCTCTGCGAGACGCCCGAAGAAATGGCCTACCACGCGGCCCGGCTGGCCTACGACGAGCCGCTACGGCAGCAGATCGTCCATCAAGCGCGGCAATCACTGGAAAACGAGCTTGCCCCCGCCGAGGAGATCGGCCGACAGTGGGAGTCATTGTTCAACGAACTCCCATAAAGCCGCGGCCGTTGGTCGCGCTACAACCGGCGCGACCGCCGGTTGCGGCCTTATGGATCGACCACCGCGATCTTCTCGTAGAGTAGATCCAAAATCCCGCCGGCGACTTCGGCGTGGCTGGACTCCATCAGGACGTCGAGCTTTTCGTGCAGGCACCGTTTGCGGTTGATCCGCTCAGCGACTTGCGCCACGCCTTCCCGGGTCAACGGGCCGCCGGCGCCGATGTGGCTGTGCAACTCGTCGAAATCGGCCTCGGTCCAGTGGTCGAACCACTCCGGATGCTCCTCGATGACTTCCTCCACCAGGGGATTGGTCCAGCGGTCGAAGCGGCGGTAGAGCAGGTGCACGGGATCCAGGAAGAACTCGTCCACCGAGACTCTCAGCCCCTCGGCCAACCGGTGGAGCGTGCGGGAATGGGCCTTTTGTGTGCCGCTTAAGATGCCGCGGATAGTCCGCTGGTCCACCCCCGTCCGCTCGGCCGCGTCCTGCACCGACAGCCCGGCGGCCGCCATCAGCCGGGCCAGGTTCGCGGAGGCGTGATCGGACATGGGGGGCTCCCTCGGGAGGATATATACCTCCGTATACTATATCTCTCCCTGGACGTCAATCCCCCCGGGGTGGTTAATACGATCGGCGCATAAAAAAAGCCCGGTGTCGGCCAGTCAGGCTTCGGCCAACATCGGGCTTCCACCGCGGGAGCTTGCCTGACGCCTCGTGCGGTGTCCCGTCAGAACGCCGGCGACGAGGCAATCGCACCAGCACGTCCTGACATCTCAATTATAGGTTTTTTCGGAAGGGAGGCAAGTATTTTTCGGATTTATTGCGATTGTCATCCTGAGCGCAGCGAATGATCTCGCAGGGGGGTTCCAGGGACAAGATCCTTCGCTGCGCTCAGGATGACTAGGCCCTGAGGATTCTATTCCCAGGGATTCGGCCAATCGCCCCAATGGTCCAGGTAGAGGCGGAAGGCCGGAACGCCCTCCGCCTTGCTTTCCAGCCAGGCCTTCGTTTCGGCGATCAGCTTTTGTTCCGTCTCCAGCGGGATCAGGCCGATGAGCACCCGGGTACGGAGGAAGACGAAGTAGGTGTCCAGTACGTCGCAGCGGCAGTAGTCGTTGATCTCGGCCAGCCGGCCGGCGTCGTACATGTCCTGGACCATGTCGCCCTGGACGTCCATCTTCCCCGGTTTGCCGAGGACGTTTGCTGCAAGGTTCAGGCCGCCGGTAAACCGGGTCGAGCCGAAGTTGGTCAGCAGCTCGCAGAGGTCGATATGCGCGTTGGTGTTGTAGCGGCTGCGGGGCTGATCGAAGGTCTTTCCGCCGGCCTGGAACCAGCCCGGCGCACTGACGCCGTAGCGGAAGGCAGCCAGTTCCAACAGCGGTAGGTCGAAACCCCGGCCGTTGAAGCTGACCAGCGTCGGCCGTCGGTATTTTTCCCAACCCCGCCAGAAATTTTCGGTAATCACGTGCGGGCGAAACAGCGGCTCGTCGAGGATCACCACGTCTTCCAGCCGGAAATCCGCCGTCACTTTGCCCACCGCCACGGAAATCGGGACCTGGAAGCTGTAGGGGATGAAGTCGCTCTCGTATTTTTCCAGCAACTCGTCGCGGTAGCGGCGGACCGCCTGGGCCGGCGAGAGGTCCTGTCCCGCGTAGCGGAGCTTCGCCACCAACGCCGCGTCGGCGACGCTTTCGGTATCGAAAACCAGGTAGCGGATGGGTGCGGGCATGGTCGAACTCCCTTTCTGGGCAGGTAATGCTTGAGGATTGGTAGGTTATGCTTCAGCATAACACGAACAAGAAATGGTTTCGAGGGTTATACTGAAGCGTAACCTACCATCATTCCAGCCCTCGTCCCGTACTCCTCCGCATTCCCCGGCCGGGGCCGAGGACGGCCCGGCTTGCTTCACTCTTCACCCTTTATCCCCTGGATCAGTCATTACAGCACCTTTCGTCGGGACGTCTCTCTCTTACTTTTCCTCGACCTCCGTGGGAGGGCCGTTTTCGCGGATCGTCCAGACGGTGTTGGGCGGAACTTGGCAATGATGCGTCTTGGATCCGATTTGCAGGTCCACGGTCTGCGTCTCCGGCGCGATGCCGACGATCTGCCGCGGGTGGCCGTCGAGATCGGTGACGATCCGCACCCCGGCCGTGCCGCGGAACAGCTCCCGGCCGTTGAGCGAGCCGGTCATCCGGCCGTCGGCAATCCGGAGCCGGTAAGTCCGCTCGCCCCAGCGCTGCGCGTAGTCGATCGTGTATCGGCCTCGCGTCAGGCCCGACCAGAGGATGCGCCGGCGATCGATATGGATGCCGTACATGCGGTTGATGTATTCGAGGACGGCCAGGGCCGTCGGTCCGTAGTCGGCCTTGACGTTGGCCACGTCGTCCGGCTCTCCGGTGAACGGATCGTATTGCTGCCGGAATCGGCAGGTTTTGCCCACGGTGCGGAGGAAGACGTCGCCGAGCCGGGTAACTTCGGCATAGCGGCCGTAATTTTCCAGGGCGCGGATCGCCCTCTGATAAGTCAGCCCCTGCGGCTGGCCCGACCAGTTGTTGCCGCGGGCGTTGCGGAACAAGGGGTCGTTGGCGGCGATGGAAGGCAGCGGCATGGGGGTCCAGAATTCCTTCGGGTTCAGTAAGTGGCGATCCACGAAACTGTCGGCCATCTCCTGCGTGAACGACCCGAACCACATGCAGCGGAGGTTATTGTGGAGCAGCACGTCCATGAACCGGCCGTCCTTGTCGCGGTCGTAGCAGGCGTATTTCTCCGGCCGCCAGAGCGCGGCGATCAGCCGTTTTTGGACCTCCTCAGCCTTTTGTCGCCAGTGGTCGCCTCGACCGTTGTCCAAGAGGTCGGCAATCTCGGCTAGGACGCATCGGCCCTGGTACGACCAGGACATGACGTCCATCGACTGGTAGGGCATGAGGCAGTCCTTGAGCTTCGGCGGCTCTTCGTGGGGCCAACTGTTCGGTGCGCCGCGATCCCGGGTGCTGTTGTCTTCGCCGTTGTCGAACGTACACCAGAGTTCCAGGATCCCGTCGCCGTTGGAATCACGGACTCGCCAGAGATAGGCATCGTGGGCTTCCAGGGCATGGTACAGACGTTCGAGATATTGGCGATCACGGCCGATCCAATAATAGACATCCAGGGCCGGCGAGGGGAAGCAGTAGCCCGAGTGCGCAGCAAAATAGGCCGTCGCTTTCTGGTCGGGCAGATACGTCAGCCCGGGGCCGGGTTGGGCGTCCTTTTTATCCCAACCGTTCTTTCGGCTTTCCTCATACGAGATGATCACGCCGGGCAGCCGGCCATCGGTTCGTTGGCAATCCATGAAGATGAGCTGGTTATTCAAAGCGACTTCTAGATTGCGGCAGGCGTACATGGCCCCGCCCATCGGTTGCGTTTCGAGCCAGACACACGTATAGCCGCCCCCTTCGACAAGCGTCTTTCGGCCGGGCGTGAACTCGACGACGTTCCCCCGTTCGGCCTCCTCGGCAGCGTCGTAGAGCTTTTGGAGAAAAGGATCGTCAGTCTTCAGCGTCACGCCCACTGGGGGCAATTTGGGGGAAGAAGCCATGACAACCGCCCCCGGCTCAGCAAACAAGATCGTTAATGTCAAAATCCAGAATAAAAATTTCATGGTGACGAAGTCGAGTTAACCTTTCCTGTGAATGCCTGATTTGGTTCTCTTGGCCGTGTTGAATTGTTGCTTTTTTCACATTGAATTTTTACACAATAGGGGGTCTTCAAGCGACGGATTTTTCGGGAGGGCGAAGGAATTGTTGTCGCTTTCTCTCCAACAATTGTTTTTCCCCACGGTTTTCGGCTATACTCGATCTCTCCTGTGATCATATTCCTCTACTCACATAACTTGTTGCAGGAAAAGGACTTAATTTACAAGCGCGGGATTGTTTCCTGTTTCCGAAATTGACATAGATCAATTTCCTCTCTAAAATTCAAGGAGCGTCATGGCCCGATTGACCGATCCCACGATTCTTCACGCCTACCAAAATGCACTGGCAAATCATCGTTTTGAAGGTTTCATCCAGTGGACGGAGGTGGCCCGAGAATGGATCTCGAAAAATCTGGAGGGATGCAATTTAAAGGGTCTGGCGGAGCAGATGCATCTCTACGTCATGGGCGGCGGAAAGATTGACCAACAACCAGAGCGCAGGCCGGAATGGTCACACTACGATTTTCATTACGATCTTCGATTCACATATGCGGGAAAGAAACTGTATATCGAAACCCGTCTGCATTTTGACGATCCGAATGATCCTGACGGCCCGGTAATCACGGTCGTCAACGTTCATCTTGCATAAAGAATCACCATGTCGGAACCACCGAAAAAATCGAAACCCTTTCCCTGGCGCTGTCCCCATTGCGGGAAGAAAGAAGTCGAGCCTTTGGCGACTGATTACGAAACGCAGGTCAAGCACGACGGCCGCCTTTACAGCATGTTGATCGAAAAGTTCCTCATTCCCACCTGCCGCCATTGCGGCGAAAAGGTCTTTAGCGTCGCGGAAGATGAGCGGATCTGCGACGCATTGCGGCAGAAGTTGAATTTGCTGGCCCCCGATCAGATCCGCTCTCGAATCCGCGAATTGGGCCTCTCACAAAAAGAAGTCGCCTCCCAATTGAACATCGCCGAAGAAACCCTCTCCCGCTGGGTTACGGGCGCGATGATCCAATCAAAAGCCATGGACACGCTCCTGCGTCTCTATTTCGACATCCCCCAAGTCCGCTCCTCGCTGGCCGTCATGCAACAGGAAACCGATTTCGGCGTCCCGATGGTCCGGCAGATTGAAAATCAATGAAGTAAGACGCTAAATCACCTGAGATTGAATACTCATTCCTAATATATTGCTATCTGAATCCCATTTTGAAAAAGTGGCAGAATTATTATGGGAATCATCGAACATGCACGCGATATTGCTGAATTAATCAAAAAGTACAACGATCAAGATCTCTACGAACGAATCGTTGAACTTCGAGAAGAAATTTTGCGTCTCAGAGAAGAGAATATTGAATTGAACAAAACAGTAAAACAATTGACTTATGCTGCTTCAACTCAAGAAGAACTAATCCGAGAGGGAAATTGCTACTATCGGAAGGATGATATTAAGCACGAGCATCCATTATGCCTGGCGTGCTGGGATTATGATCGAAAACTAGTTGGCTTGATTCTAGGAAATGATCCCTGTGGAACCAAAACGATTCGATGTAATATTTGTTCAGGGCGATCTGAAAAGTGAAGGAACATATCATTCTATCTTTTTCAGTTCATCCCCTGAATCAATTTCAGGCACGTTTCCCGGAACCGGGCGGCGTTCAGGTTGGGATTCTTTCTCTTTGCCTGGCCGATCAACATTCCGACGCCTTTCTCCTTGCCGGCCTGGACCTCGGCCACGATCTTCGGATTGGCGTCGAGCAGTTCGCGGCAGAGGGCCTCCACGGCCGCGTCGTCCACCTCGACGATGCCCAGGGCCTGCATCGCCTCGGCGGCCGATTTTCCCGTCTCGAGCATCGCCTGAAGCACGTCGCGGGCGCGGACCGTCTCCAACTTGCCCGACTTGACGACCGAGAGCAACTCGGCCAGCGCCGCGGGGCGGACGGGAAACTGGGCGATGCCGATCTGCCGCTCGTTGAGAGTCCGCAGCACGCTCTGCTGCACCCAGTTGCTCGCCAACTTGCCGTCGCCGCAGGCCTCGGCCAGTTCGATATAATAATCCACCAGCGGCCGGCCCTGGTTCACGAGCACGTCGCTGTCGTAGGGAGTGATTCCGTAGGTCTGTTCCAGCCGAGTTCGCAGCGCGGCGGGCAACTCGCCCAGATCGGCGCGGATTTGCTCGATTTCCTCCTCCGTAACGATGACCGGCGCCAGGTCGGGATCGGGGAAGTAGCGGTAATCGCTCGATTCCTCCTTCGACCGCTGCAGCCGGGTGGTCTGCGAGGCCTCGTCCCAGCCCCGGGTCGATTTCGGCGCCTCGCCCAGCTTACGGCCCGTCTCCTGATACTCGCGATACTGCCGCTGGGCTTCGTAGGCCAAGGCCCGCTCGACGGCGCGGAAGCTGTTCATGTTCTTGACTTCCACGATCGGCGTGGCGATGATCCCCTCCGCCGCCGGAAAAGGGGACTGTCCCCTGAGCAACAAGGGGACAATCCCCTTTTCCGGGGCTGTCCCCTTTTCCGCCACGTTGATGTGCAGGTTGACGTTGGCGTCCACCCGTAGGCTCCCCTCCTGCATATTGCAGTCGGAAACGCCGAGGTAGTTCAGCAGCAGTTTCAGTTCGGTCAGATAGGTTTTGGCCTCTTCGGGCGAGCGGAGGTCGGGCTGGCTGACGATCTCCAGCAGGGGCGTGCCGGTGCGGTTCAGATCGATCCGGCTGTCGCCCTTGCCGGCTGCCTCGTCGTGCATGCTCTTCCCGGCGTCTTCCTCGAGATGCGCCCGGATGATGCCGATGCGCTTAGTGGAAGATGTTCCCTCTCCCGACCAACCTTCGGTCGGTGCCCGGAGAGGGTTAGGGTGAGGGCCTTCTTCGAGTACGTCAGCCCTCACCCCTGGCCCCTCTCCCGACGGGAGAGGGGAGACCATGATCTCCAGCCACCCGTCGCGGCTCAGCGGCAGGTCGTACTGGCTGATCTGATACCCTTTTGGCAAGTCGGGATAGTAATAGTTTTTCCGGTCCCACTTGGTAAAGTGCGGAATCTCGCAGTTCAGCGCCACGGCCGTCCGGAGAGCCAGTTCGACCGCGCGGCGGTTCATTACCGGCAGCGAGCCGGGCATCCCGATGCACACGGGGCAGGTCTGCGTGTTGGGCGCGGAACCGAACCGCGTCGAGCACCCGCAGAACAACTTGCTCTCGGTCAACAACTGCACGTGGACTTCCAGGCCGATGACAACAGTGTAAGGCTCAGGCATTGTTTTTCCTCCCGAAGCATGCCAGGCAGAGGTCGTCGCTTTGGGGGCGGGCGCCGACGAAACGGCGGACGTCGTCCAGCAGGCCTTGGCCGAGGGTGCGGACCTCGGCGGGCTGGCCGGTCAGTTGGACCAACAGGCGGCGGTCGCCGTAAAGCTCGTCCGCAGCGTTCATCGCCTCCGTGATGCCGTCGGTGTACAGCACCAGGATGTCGCCGGGATTCAAGGAGACGGCGGCCTGCTCGTAACTCGTTGCACGTTCCACGCCCAGCGGGAGCTGCGCAATCTCTTCCGCGACCGGCGCGGCCGTTTCACCGCGGCGGAGGATCGGCGGCAGGTGGCCCGCGTTGACGAAGACCACTTCATGGTTCTGGGGATCGAGCACGGCCAGCACCAGGGTGACGAAGCGGTCCTCCCAGCCGCTGCCGCAGAAAATGCGGTTCAGCTTGGCCACGGCGTCGGCGGGCTGCGGCTCGCTGGCCAGGCAGAAGCGGGTTTCGGCCGAGAGCTTGGCCATCAGCAGCGAGGCGGAGATCCCCTTGCCGGAGACGTCGGCCAGCACCACGGCCAGCCGGCCGTCGGGCAGGTCGACGTAGTCGTAGTAGTCGCCGCCCAAGGCCCGGGCCGGCTCGTAATACTCGAAGAACTCGTAGCCCGGCAGCTCCGGCGACCGGGCGGGCAGAAATCCCCGCTGGACCTCGTGGGCGACGGCCAATTCGCGGTTCATCACCCGTTCGCGGAGAGCCATCTCGTGCAGTTGGGCGTTTTCCACGGCGAAGGCCGCCTGACAGGCCACGCTTGCCAGCACGTCGAGATCCTCGCGGTTGAAGCGGTTCCGCGGATCGACGGTGTCGATCTGGATCACGCCCAGCACGTCGCCCTCGCCGGTGATCAGCGGGGCGCACATCATCGAGCGGATTTGGAAATCGACGATGCTCTCGGCTAGGTCGAACCGCGAGTCGGCGGCGGCGTCGGCCGAGAGGATCGCCTGCCGGCTGCCGATCACCGCGCTCAGGATCGTGCGGCTCAAGCGGAAGTTCTCCGCGTCGTCTTCGCGGCGGTAGAGCACGGCCTTGGGCGTCAGCCGGCCCGACTGCGGATCCTTCAGCACGATGAAACCGCGGTCGGCCTGGACGAAGATTTTAAACAGGCTTTCCAACAGCTTGGGCAGCACCGCGCCCAGTTCCAGCGCCCGGCCCAGGTTCTGGCTGATCTCCAGCAGGGCCTTCAGTTTCGCCTCGGTGTTGACTTGGAGACTCAGCGAGGTGGAACCGGAGGAGAGGTCCACCCGGGACATGATCGTCGAGCTGCCGGGAACCGGCCCGTCCTCGATGAACGTCTCCTCGACGCCCGGCCGCCGCCGCGGCGGTTTGCCCACGGCGGCCGAATCCGGCAGTTCCCGATGGAAAATAAGGGAGAGATCGCAGATGCCGATCTCGTCGTTTTCGCTCAACTGCCAGGGTCCCGACAGCAACTGACCGTTGACGTAAGTGCCGTTGCGGCTGTGGAGATCTTCGAGCGTGTACCGGCCTTCGTGGAAGGTGATCTTCGCGTGCTGCCGGCTGACGGCGGCGGATTCGAGCACGATGTCGCACTCGGGATGCCGCCCGAGGATCGCCTGCGGACGCTCCAGCGGAAAAACCTGCCCAGGATTCAGACCCTGAGTGGCTTGCAGCACCGCCATGATCACACCTCTGGAGGGGAAACAGTCCTTTCGTTCGTCTTCACCCGCACCGGCCCTATCCTGAAGATTCTAGGACGAAGGAATCCACACCGTCAACACCCCGGGGATTGCCCTTGACGGGGCATCCGCCACCCTTTAGGTTAATATTAGAGGAGCCAGAGGATAATTAAGTATTCACTGGCTAAGCGACATTTGTTTTCCGAGAATTACTCCTTTTGGTTCAATGTTCTGGGGAATAGTGT
Organism: Pirellulales bacterium; assembly: GCA_016936015.1. Lineage (GTDB taxonomy): Bacteria > Planctomycetota > Planctomycetia > Pirellulales > Thermoguttaceae > JAFGPV01. The sequence continues at coordinate 15,914 of JAFGPV010000212.1, read as the reverse complement.
AACGGCAGCACGAATGACTCTGGATCATTTAGTCTAGGTTCGAATCCTAGTTCCCCAGCTTCCGTCCGACGGCTTTTGAAAAACGCTTGAGCCGGAGACATAAGGACTTACGTCAAATCGACGCGAGTCCTTTTTAATGCCCATTCAAATTTTGGGGTTATTTTGGGGTCGGCGTTGGGTTTGCGTTGGAGTTGCGTCGCTGGTTTTTTGGATCGTCAGAACCGTGAGGAGCCTCAGGATTGCTCACACGGGAGCACGGCATTAGGACAAGGAGTCTCCAGAAAGAAGGCGTTTTCTTTTTTATTTCGAGGAAGATCGCATCTTGGACCTTCTGATCGCGCGCTGTTTTTCCCTTCGGCGTATGTCCGAAGGTTTCTCATAATATTCCCGGCGCCGCATCTCTCGTTTTAATCCCGTACGATCCACGAGTCTTCGGAAACGCCGCACCGCCTCGTTGGCCGACTCCCGTTCGCGCAAAACGATTTTCACCACAAGCGATACTCCTGGCGGGTCCATGAATGGACGAGGGATTGGAACGGTTCTTTGTGAGACAGGCGGAAGCTCAATAGCGCCCGCCTCGCCCGCCTCCTCCGCCATAGCCGCCGCGTCCTCCGCCACCAGGCCTCCCTCCTCCTCTTCGTTCTTCACGGGGCCGGGCCTCGTTGACCGTCAGCGAGCGTCCGTCGTGTTCTTGACCGTTAAGTCCTTGAATGGCTGCTTGGGCTTCCTGGTCGCTGCCCATTTCGACGAAGCCAAATCCCTTGCTGCGGCCGCTTTCGCGATCCGTGATGACTTGGGCGCTGTTCACGGTGCCGAAGGGGGAAAACAAGTTCTCCAAGTCGGCGTTGCCGACATCGAATCCCAAATTTCCGACGTACAATTTCTTAGTCAAGATCAATCTCCTGTAGGGGGGTAAAACCCCGGTTGGGGCCTCTTCGAGGTAAACGAAAGCAGCCAACCCAATGGTCCTTTCGGTGCGGGCGAGGCAGGATGATACCCGTACATTCTAACACTCCGATCCGATAAGGCATACTGTTGCCAACGGAATAGCGATCAGTTCCTGGTGTAATGCGCTGAGCTTCTCGAGGAACAGAAACCTTGCCGTCTCGGGAAAGTGAGAGGCCAAGCGTTGATAATGGTTGATGCCATCCAGCATGTTTTTCTTGAACTCTCGGAAGTAATCCAGGTTGGGCGAGGAGGCGCCGGACCGGTATCGTTCAAGGTCGGCGCGCAAGTAGTCCAAATACAAGGCGATTTCGCGCAAAAACATGTGTGAACGATCCAGGCGGGTCAAAAGAGAGCCTCGGCCGTAGATGTGGCCCACCATTTCCTCTAAAGTGGCGATCTTAGAGAAATTGACGATGTTGGGACCGCAACAGACGGCGGTGGTTGCCGCGGGGTCGATGCCGTATTTGACCGTGGTTCCTCCCGCCAGGTCGTGGCAGATACAGGACTTGGCGTACACTTGCCGCCGCTTCGCGGCACGCTCCTCCTCGGGCAATTCTTCACATTCGAGTTGCCGGAGTCTGAGTTGCTGGTATCGGTGCGATGCGGTACAGATTGGAGTCTCCGTAAATTCCCGATTTGATAGTTTGCCATAACCCTTCGAACAAGGACTGCCGGCCTTTTTTTCGGCGATGCGGCGGCGTCTTGCTTCCTCGCTGGCCGAGTTGCGGAGATTCCAAAAGGGCAAGCCCAGGGGAGAACTGTCGCTTAAGAAGACGTCGTCCTCCTGGGCCGCCGAAAGTTTTTCCAGGTGCTCCTCGTCCACATTGGTGACCTCGGGCACGAGCAGGAAAGGAGTTCCCCAGCCGGTGCCGTCCGCGCCATAATACTCCCGCAGCAGCAGATCCTCCTCGGCGGTTCCGATGCCGCCCTGCACGGTGATGCGGACCTCGGGCGGCGATTGCCCGGGCGTCCGACCGCGCTTGGCGAGGGCCTTGCTGAAAGCGACGAACAATTGTTCCGTTAATTTCGACTTTTTTTGCCGGAATTCCTCCAAAATCGGTCCCAGCAGGTATCCCCGGGTGGCGAAGGCGTGGCCCCCGCAGTTCAGACCGGACTCGACACGATATTCCGAGACCCACAATCCTCGCCTGGCAAGATACCTTGCCTGGACCGAGGCGGAATGAAAGTCGCTGACTTTGAGGATGATTTTTTTCTTGAGGGTGCCGTTTTGACAGGGCAGGAAGTCGTCGAATGTGGCGGCGTAATTGTAGAGACGGGGGTTCATGCCCGCGGAAAAAACAACCGCAGAGGCGAGCGTGCTGTTGGCGAAACCGCGCAGCGCCGCTGAGGCGTCACTGGAGGTTGCCGGCAGTATTTGGCCGTTACGGTATCGGTCCCGATCGAGCTTGCACATGATGTTGACGTCGATGCTTCCCGGCACGGCGAGGCGGCGAAGGAGTGATTGCCGTTTTGCGCGGCGTTGCGGATCGGCCGTAGCCAGCATCTTGCGATAAATCCTCAGCAACGGCGTCTCGGGCAGCATTTCATAATAGCGGGTGATCTCGCTTCCGGTCTCGAAGGGCGAGCCTTGGAGCGATTCGACCTGCCGGTGAATCAGGCGATCCAAAAGATTCAAGTATTCGGTAATGCGACGGGCCCGCGCGTCCTCTTCCGTATGGCCAATCTCGGCGTAAGGTTCATGCTCTTTCTCGCAATGATAGCGCCGCACTTGTTCGATCAGCACGTCGTCGACGAGCGAAATCACCGAGGAGATCCCGTACTTGGCGACCCTCAGCGGCGCATCGATCATGAATCCCGTCCCCATCACGGGAATATGAAAGGTGTGTGAGCCCCATCTCGCATGGTTCATGGATCACTCGTTGATTCTATGCCAAGGTTCAGTGACCGACTGCTCGCCGGCGGAAGGACTTTTAATGCCGCTGGAAAGCTCTTTTCTTTTCTGTCGTCGCGCTCTTTTCTCGGCGGCTTTTTGTTTCTTTCCCGTTTCTCGCTGCCGTTTGGCAAAGGTATTCCTGTCTCTTGCCATGAATTCTCCTGTTGATTATATAACTTAGGAAAGATGGATTCCGGGAATTTTCTTCGACGTCCGACGCCTGGGCGTCTAGCCGTTGCATCGCGGGTGAAGGGCCGCGACGAGGTCCTGCGCTTTAACGGTGCGCGAATCCTCCGAGGCGTCTGATTGGACGCAAATGCAATTCGCACCGTGTTGCATGAACTCTTGGGCCTTGTCATGTCGATCTATCGGCATCGAGAAATCCTCGGTCTGGCCGATATAGAGGGTTTTATGCCGGTATCCTGTCCCCTCGTTGTGATAACGGTTGGTGATGACATACACTCCGCTGATTTTACGGAATTTTGTTCCCAAGGGATACACGCGAAACCGATAGGTCTTGCCCGATCCGCCCTTGATAACAGTTTTGCCTAAAGATGCCATAGGTCGCTCCTTGTGAAAATTAAGTGATTTCTTTTAATGGAATGCCCGAAATATTTTTCAGTCAACTTCCTTTTGCTTTCATCGGGAAAACAGCCTTCTCGGCACGGCGATTACCGTCCCTTTTTTGGCTTCCCGGTCTTTTGCGGCAATAACGCCTGGTGTTTTCGATTGCGGGCTTTTACCGAAAGAAACGGCATTCCTTCGGGTCGTTCATAACGTTCGGCTCGCAGAAACCAGAATGCCAACCCGCCCGTGTTGTGGTACGCCCCGGGCGCTGTCGTCCCATGGGAAACCTTGGCGCGGACGCCTAGAGATCCCTTCTTTCCCGTTTTCTTCCATCCGCGACGTTCCATGATCATCCGCACGACCACGCCCACCGCTTGGCGAAGCCGTTTGGTGCGCTCAGGGTGCTGGGAGGAGAGAAAGCCATCGATGGAAGGCTGAGATTCCAACTCGCGCACCACGCCCGCCAAAGGAGGACGATCGTGATGAATTTCCGAATCCTCCATACGTTGTTGTCGAACCTCCTCGTTAAAGAAATCCAGGATCTCGTCGAAGGGCAGTTCCGTATCATGCAACACGTCGGCAAAGGTTCTTCCTTGGCGATCTTGCTCGAAATCTCGACGAGTAATGGTCACGCTCGGCATGGTGGTCTCCGCTATTGCAGAATTTCCACTTGGGCAAGATTCATGGATTTAGGATCACATTATGCACCTACAAACATTGTATCTCCAAAAATACACTCTCTGCAATACCACTTCCAGGTGAACAGAAAAAATATTTCGTAAGTCCCATGTTAGCTATGACTTAAGTCATTATCGGAATAATGCATGACGGTTTCCCCGGGAGGTCCGATCGTGGATTTCTTGACCAATCGGCGGTAAGTGCTCTGGACTTTCTCACGGTTCTATGCCAAACTTGGGGGTAGATCATTCCTCTCGCCGTTTGGCCATTGGATGACTGCCAGGCACCAATGGCTTTCTGAAGGCGCAGTTGGCGTCCCTCTCCTGATGGGCCTGGAACCTCCTTAAGGACTCTGAATGTCGTTCCAAAAACTTGGGCTCCACGAGCCGATCCTGCGCGCCGTTGTTTCCGCAGGCTACAACGCTCCCACCCCGATCCAATCTGAAGCCATTCCCCACGTGATGGCGGGCCGCGACCTGCTGGGCAGCGCCCAGACCGGCACCGGCAAAACGGCCGCCTTCGCATTGCCGATCTTGCACCGCTTGACGCATCGGGAGAATCCGCCCTCGGGCCGCGGCCGACGTATCCGCGCTTTAGTCCTCTCGCCCACCCGAGAATTAGCCTCCCAGATCGGAGAGAGCTTTCACACCTACGGACGTCATACGTCTTTGCGCTGCACGACGATATTCGGCGGCGTCGGCCAATATCCGCAAACCAAGGCCTTGCACAATGGCGTCGATATTCTCGTGGCCACTCCCGGCCGCTTGCTCGACCTGATGGACCAGGGATTCATCGACTTCCGTTCGATCGAGATCTTTGTGTTGGACGAAGCCGATCGCATGCTGGACATGGGATTCCTGCCTGACGTTCGCCGCATTATCGATAGGCTGCCCACGAAGCGGCAAACGCTTTTTTTCTCGGCGACCATGCCGGAGGCGATGAGACAATTGGCCTCCGCGATCCTCCGCGATCCGGTTCCTGTCCATATTGCCCCCGTGAAAGCGACCGCCGATCTGATCGATCAATCCGTCTTTTTCGTGCCCCGCCGAGACAAGTCCCGGCTCTTGGCCAAGTTGATTGCCACGCGGCCGGTGACGCGGGCTCTGGTCTTCACCCGGACCAAACGCGGCGCCGACCGTGTTACGCGGCAGTTGAACCGCGAAGGCATTCGAGCCGGCGCGATCCACGGCAACAAGAGTCAATCCGCGCGTCAGCGGATCCTCGATGATTTCAAGTCGAATCGCATGAAAATCCTCGTGGCCACCGATATCGCCTCCCGGGGCATTGACGTCGAAGGCATATCCCACGTGATGAACTTCGACCTTCCGCACGAGCCGGAGACGTATGTGCATCGCATCGGCCGGACTGGACGCGCCGGCGCACGGGGGATCGCCGTGTCGCTCTGCGACATCGAAGAACGAAAACAACTCAAGGCCATCGAACGGCTGATCCGCAAATCGCTCTTAGTTGAAAATGATGTTTTGACCGGGATGTGCGGTTGCCCGTCCTCGGGTATGCGAAAAAGCATCGAATCACAAGACGGCGTTCGGCGCGGTCGCATCTCGGAATCGAAAGAAAAACCAAAGAAGAAAGGCCGACGGTTCTGGAATCGCGCCTGCTTCGGTCCGCCGAAAACGAAGCAACGATCCACCGTTGCGGCGCTCAGGTAGTCGGCTGGAGTTAAAGGCAGGCCAGGGATGCTGCAGAAATCGGACCTGATTATCGGATCATTAGGGGATTCACGCCGACAATTTAAATCCACTTTGAGTACATTTTCAAGCAAACGCGATTAGAGTCGTATCTATTGAAGCGACAGCGATTTCCAATGCAAGTCCAGCACGTCCTCGCGATTTCGCCCGGGTGGGAGCGTCAGGTTCGAATCCTCGTTTGCCAAGAGGAAGAGCGACCTCCACGACCGGTCAGAACGTAGCTGAGCGCCAGCCCGACCAGGAAGCAAGTGGCGTTTCCGAACACGGGCCAGAGGAAATCGTCGACCGTTGTCCCAAACATGAGGTAGAACAGCACTAGGTAGCTGGCCATAAAACCGACGACGGCGGCTCCGCCCTGGATGCGCCGCGGCCAAAGGACGAGGGCCAACAGACCGAGGATGCCGTTGGTCGAGACGCTGATGACCTTGGGCCAAATGACTTGGGCGCTGGGGATGTTCCGGAAGGACAACGCCAAGGCCACGACCACGAGCCCCCAGATCAGGGTCAGCCAGCGGGCCGCGTTGAGATAGTATCGGTCGCTTCGATTTCGCTGGAAAAACCGCTTCAAGAAGTCCTCGACGCAGACGGCCGACGCCGCGTTCATGCACGAATCGATGCTCGACATGGCGGCGGCGAAGATGGCCGTGATGACCAGTCCAGACAGGCCGACCGGCAAGCGCGTGGCCACGAAGTAGGGGTAAATCGCATCGACCCGTTCTGCCTGCTTCAGGGCCTCCACCGCCGGGTCGGGAGTGACGGTGAAATAGACGAACAGGGCGACGCCGACGAAGTGGAACAGATAGCCGAAGGGAATGTAGGCCAAAGCGGCCACCCAGACGCTCATTTTGGCCTTGGGCGTGGTGGGCGTGGTCAGGAACCGTTGGGTCATGTCCTGCTGCGTGCCCCACGTCCGGATGCCGTCGAGGATGGCGAACAGAATCAGCCAAATCGACAGCTTACGGGTGATGTCAAAACCCCCGCGAAAGACCTCGAACTTGTGGTGCTCGGCGGCAATCTGCATAAAATCGGTCCAGCCGGTGGCCGTCAGCACGAAGATGATGCTGATCGTCGCCCCGGTGAAAATGATGCACGCCTGGGCGAACTCGTTCCAGACCACGGCCGTAATGCCGCCGAGCATCGTGTAAATCGTCACCACGAGTCCCATGATGACGATCGTCGCTTCGAGCGGGAAGCCCGTCACAATGTGGAAGGCCAGGGCGGGCATCAGCAGCACCAGGCCGGATCGGGCCAACGAGAAGAGAATGAACGAGAAAGCGCCCAACAGCCGGGCCGAGACACCGATGCGTTGCTCGAAATACTCGTACACGCTGATGACGCCGGCGTCGCGGTACCGCCCCACCAGCCAACGGGTCACCACGAACGCGGGAATGATGATCACCGGGTACTGGATCGTCCAAAACAGTTTGTAATCCCCGAACGCCATAGCGGGCAGGCCCATCATCGTCAGCGCCGACAGGTAGGCGGCGAAGGTCGAGATGCCGACGATGAAGAAGTTCATCTTGCCGCTGGCGACAAAGAAGCCTCTGGTGCCTTCCGGTCCGCGGCGGCTGATGTACCATCCGACGCCGATCAGCGCCGCCATGTAAAGGACCACGACCCCGTAGTTGACAATCCCGAAGTCGGGATGAGGGATGGTTACGGCGGATTCGGGCATGGGAGAGCCTCGGGCAGGGAAAAGGGGGCTGCCATGTCGTCAACTCGGCGCGATGTCAAGACAAGGGGGGATGCTTTTCATTATTCACCCAGTGGACCGTGGTACGCAAGGTCAGAAGGAGATTTTCCGCCGAGGCGCGACCTTCGCCGGCCCGGCCGTAGGCCGGCCCGTGTCCCACGGTGGCGCAGGGGAAGGGCAGGCCGCGGTAGAGCACCACGCCTTCGCCGAAGGCCAGGGCCTTCATCGGGGCGTTCCCCTGGTCGTGGTGCATGAAGACCATGCCCGCGAAGTCGCCGCGCAGCGCCTTGACGAAGAGCGTGTCGGCCGGGTGGGGGCCTGTCACGTCCCAGCCTTCAGAACGGGCCTTGGCGATGGCCGGCGCGATGACCCGGGCCTCGTCGTCGCCAAACGCGCCGCCGTCGCCCGCGTGGGGATTGATGCCGGCCACGCCGATCCGGGATTGTTCCACGCCGAACCGGCGCATCGTCTTCCCCAGCACGCCGACGGCCTGAGTGATTTTCTCGGTCGTCATTGTTGGAAGGATCTCGCGGAAGGGGACGTGCCCGACGACGCTCGTGCGGAACAGGTTTTTCCAATGGACCACGAGCCGCACCCAAGGGACGCCGGCCAGATTCCGCAGCAGCGTCCCCTCGTCAGGCTCCTGCATTCCGCCGAGGTGCAGCGCTTCTTTCGAGAGAGGGCCGATGACGACGCCGTCGAGCCGCCCGGTCTGGGCGTGTTCGACGGCCGTGCGGAGTGCGGCGAGCGTGTTGGCGCCGTTGACGGCAGTGGCCGTCTTCCATTGCAGGGGCGCGTTCTTGTGAACGTCGCAGTCGATCAACAACGGCATGGGCGCCGCCAGGCGCCGGGCCATTTCGTTCAGCGGTGGAGGGCTGCCGAACACGGTGAAGTCCACCCGGCCGTCGTCGCCCCATTGCGATAGGGCCTTCAGGACGATTTCCGGCCCGATGCCCGCCCCGTCGCCCATCACAATCCCGATTCTCATGGTCGTGGCAAATGTTCGAGTCAAGGATGCATCGGACTATTAGGGGATTAAAAGCACTTTAATGTGTTCGCGGCCGGCGGTTCCCCGGGTCCAATCGAAGGCCTTTTCCCAGTCTTCGAGCGGGACCTGGCGGCTGATCAGCGGCGCGACGTTCACGCGGCGCTCGGCCAAATACTGCATGGAGATGTTCCAGGCCGAGCGTTTCTGCCCCAGGGCGCCGACGACGCGGATTTCCTTGAAGGCGACCTTGTCGAAATCCATGGGGATAAACTGGCCGAAGAGTCCTTCCAGCGTAAAACGGCCTCCCTTCCGGACGAGGTCGAATCCCAGATCGACCGCCTTCGGACTGCCGGCGCACTCGAAAACCACGTCGGCTCCCTTGCCGCCGGTGGCTTCGAGGATACGGGCCGGCACGTCGTCTTTTTCGAGTTCGAGGGTCAGGGCGGCCCCAAGCCTCTCGGCCATCCGCAGGCGGGGGCTGCTGCTGGGAGTAGAGATCACCGCTACGTGGGCGCCCTCGGCTTGCGCGACGATCTGGGTCAGCAAGCCGATCGTGCCGGGACCGATCACCACGACGAACTCGCCGGGCGCGACGGGGGTCAGTTCGTTGACGGCGTGAACGGCGCAAGCCAACGGTTCGCACAAGGCGCCCTCCTCGTAAGCGATGTGCGGCGGCAGCCGATAGGCCCGTTTGGCCGGAACGGCGATCTGTTCGGCGAAGCAGCCGTCGTACCAGTAGCCGAAAAGCCGGCGCTGCTTGCAGAGGTTGTAGTTGCCGGCCAGGCAGAGTTCGCACTGCTCGCAACAAACCTTCGTCGATTCAATGCTGACGCGTTCGCCGACGGCGAAGTCTTTGACCTGGGAGCCGACCTCGATCACGTCGCCCGCGCACTCGTGGCCGACGATCACGGGCGTGTGGATCGGCGTTTTAATGGCGTCGTCGAAGATGTGAATGTCGGAACCGCAAACGCCGGCCGCGCGAACGCGGATGAGGATCTCGTCCGGCTCGGGGCGTGGTCGCGGCATCTCCATCAACTCAAAGTGGCCCTTGCCGCGAGCCTTCTTGACCAGCGCTCGCATTGTCGCCTTGGACGGCGTTTTCGGAGAGCCTGCTACCGCAGGATGGATCTTTGATTTTATGGTTGTTGTTTCCATGTTTTTCGTTCGAGTTTACCAGGCTGTCCAACCGCCGTCGACGGTCAGTACGGCTGCGTTGACCATTATTGCCTCATCGCTTGCCAGGAAGACGACGGCTGCCGCCACGTCGTCGGGGGTGGCCAGCCGTCCGCCCGGCAGTTTCCGCATGATTCGTTGCCGATAATCTTCGTTCTGCAATCGGTCCCGCATCAGCGCCGTCTCGACAAAAGTCGGCGCCACGGCGTTCACCGTGATTCCGTCCTGCGCCCATTCGACGCCGAGCGTCCGGGTCAACAGGATCACTGCACCCTTCGTGGCACAGTAAGCCGGTTGGCCCGGAATGCCCACCAAGCCCGACTGGCTGGCCATGAACACGATCCGGCCCTGCCCGCGCCGGCGCATCGATCGGGCGACCGCCTGGGCCATGAAAAATGCGCCCTTGACGTTCACCTGGAATTGCAAATCCCAATCTTCTTCGGTCACGTCCGCGCCCGCGGCGGGTCGGTTCACTCCCGCGTTGTTCACCAGGACATCGATCCGGCCGAATTCCCGTTCGGCCGTTTCCACGCCCTGGGCGATCGCGTCCAATTGGCGGACATCGATGGCGATACTCGCGACGTGGCGGCCGTGCCGCTGGGCTTGCTCGACCGTGGGCCGCGTATCGACTTCGGGCCGGTCGGAGACGATCACGTCCGCGCCGGCCTCGGCCAGACGGATCGCCGTCGCCGCGCCCAGTCCCGTCGCCGAACCGGTCACCAGCGCCGTCTTACCGTCCAGTCGAAACATGTTCCCGTTCGCCTCTCGCGTTCTTGAATCGTCGGTGTCGTATGGCGGCGGTCATGCCGTGGGCCAACATTTTTTCCCGTTCACATTGCCGTTGGGTGACGGGCGCCAGATCGCGGCTGGCGGCGGGCGTCATCCGCTGGTAGGTGCACGTCTTGAGAAATTTTCCGACCCACACCCCGCCCGTGTATCGGGCTGCACGGCTGGTCGGCAGGATGTGATTCGTTCCGATCGACTTGTCGCCGTAGGCGACGGTCGTCTCCTCGCCGATGAACAGCGAGCCGTAGTTGGCCAGCCGGTCGGCGTAAAAATCCCGGTCGGCGACGTGAAGCTCCAGGTGCTCGGGAGCGTAGTCGTCGCTCAGCGCCGCGGCCTCCTCGGGATTGTCGGCTAGCAGGACCCGGCCGTTGTCGCGCCACGACAGGGCCGCCACGTCGCGGGTGGGCAGCGTTTCCAGTTGTTTCTCCACTTCGGCGATCGTCCGCCGGCCAAAATCCTCGCTCAGGCAGATCAGGCAGATTCCGCTGTTCGGGTCGTGCTCGGCCTGGCCCAGCAAGTCGCAGGCGACCAGTTCGGAGTCCGCCTCGTCGTCGGCGATGATCAAGATCTCGGTCGGCCCGGCCAGCAGGTCGATGCCGCAGCGGCCGTACAATTGACGTTTGGCTTCGGCCACGTACTTGTTGCCGGCGCCGCAAAGGACGTCCGCCTCGGGAACGTCGCCGACGCCGAAGGCCATCATCGCCAGGGCGTGGACTCCGCCGAGAATGAAGATCCGGTCGGCCCCGGCCTTGGCCATGGCGTTGACCGTCGCCGGATAGTAGCCAACGCCCTTGACCGGGGGCGTGCAAGCGACTACGGTCCGCACTCCGGCCACTTTCGCCGGGATGATGCTCATCTGGGCCGAGCCGAACATCGGGTAGCGGCCCCCGGGGATGTAGCTCCCCACCGTCTTGACCGGGATATGGCGATGCCCCAGGACGATCCCGGGGCGGATTTCTGTCTCCAAGGGGAGCAGTGTCTTGAGTTGGGCGTGGGCAAACCGTCTTACATTCTCCTGACAGAAGTCCGTATCGGCGATCGCCTCCGGCGAGAGCTGCGCCACGGCTGCGTCAATGGCCTTCGGCCCGAGTTCGAGGCACGGCGGATCCCAGTCGTCCAGGCTTCGGCTGTAACGCCGCACCGCGTCCATGCCGTGTTTTTCAACATCCGCGAGGATCTCTGAGACGACCCGGGCAGTCTCCGGATCGTCCTGGATAAGACGATGATGTCCCTCCTTGAGGATCTTCATTTGCGGGTTCCTTGGCGTCCCCTTGGCGACGATTGGAGTACGGTAAATGCTTTCCTATCATCCATTGTCGTTTGTTGGGGTCAGGTATCAATGAACAAATGCGTCAGCGCCCCCGAATTTTGCGTCAGCGCTCCGAGAGCGCCGTGCCGACCGTCAATCGACTGGTATATGATGGAAGAGGCAGGGATTCAAAATGCCATTTTCAGGCAGAAAGCGAGATGATTGCAATGGACCGACAAAAAGCGGAAGCCTCGCGGCTGTTGCGGCGATTTAAAGGCGATAACTATATTTTCGGACTCGATTGTCTCGACCGCCTGGGAACCCTGGCCTCCGCGTTGGGCCGACGCGTGACGCTCGTGGCCGATCTGCCCGAACCGCTCTGGACGGCTCTGCACCCGAAGGTCGAGGCGTCGTTGACCGGTGCGGGTCTTGAATCGACCGGCGGACCGTTGCCCGGGCCGCGCCCCAACGCCCCGGTGGAAGACGTGCTCCGCCTGGCGGACGGCCTGGCGCGGCAGTCGCCCGAGATGCTGGTCGCCGTCGGCGGCGGGAGCTGCATCGACGCCGCCAAGGCCGCCGTCGCCCTGAATGCCCTGGGAAAGAAGCATCCGCGGCTGGACGACTACTTCGGCACGGGCGAAGTCACACGGATGCTGCAAGCGGAGCAGGCCGTGCTGCTGCCGTTGGTAGCCTGTCAGACCGTGGCCAGTTCGGGGGCCCATCTGACGAAATACTCGAACATCACGAATCCGGAAACGGGGCAGAAGATGCTCATCGTCGACGAGGCGGTCGTTCCGCCGAGGGCGCTGTTCGATTACGAGACGACCTGCACGATGCCCCGCGGCCTAACGATGGACGGCGCCTTGGATGGAGTCTCGCATTGTCTGGAGGTCCTTTTCGGCGTGCCCGACGAGCGGCTGGAGCAAGTCCAGCCGGTTTCCCTGCTGGGCATCGAGTTGATTATCAACCACTTGCGCACGGTTTGCGACGATCCCGAGAATCGACCGGCCCGCGAGGCGTTGGGATTGGGCACCGACCTGGGGGGCTACGCCATCATGATCGGCGGGACCAACGGGGCGCACCTGACCAGTTTCTCCCTGGTCGACATTCTGTCGCACGGCCGGGCGTGCGCGCTGATGAATCCTTACTACACGGTCTTCTTCGCCCCGGCCATACCCAAGCGGTTGCGGATGGTCGGACGCATTTATCAGAACGCCGGCTACACGCGGGCGGACGTCGAAGGGCTGACCGGCCGCGATCTGGGGCTGGCCGTGGCCGAGGCCATGCTGGCCCAGTCGCGGGAAATCGGCTTCCCGACCACGCTTCGGGAAGTCGCCGGATTCACGGACGGCCATATCGCCCAGGCGCTTGCGGCCGCCAAGAATCCGAAGCTCGAAATGAAACTGAAGAACATGCCCGTCCCCTTGTCGGCCGAGAGGGTCGACGATTTCATGGGGCCGATCCTCGAAGCGGCCAAGACGGGCGATTTTGGAGTGATTAAGAACCTCTAGGGGAGTAGGTCCTCTCACCGGCGGCTAACAGCCGCCGCGAGACCCGCCCCATTCTCCTCGGCGGCTGTTAGCCGCCGGCGATCCGACAAGGGAAGCGTCTCGGACTACGAGAGGAGGATTCTCACTCGATTATTTCCTTATAAGGTCCGTCGTGGCCGCTTCCCTTCCAAGTTAGATGAATCTCGACGTCGTTGCGTGGACCGTTGACTTTGAGTTGTAGACCGGAAGTCTTGATCGAGGCATACTTTTCCGGTGCAAACCATTGGATGGCCGTCTCGCCGATGTTTTTACTTCCCACGACCATCAGACCATGAGTGCCCGGCACGCATCCATCATCGTCCTCATACGTTTTCAAGCGGAAACGGCCGTCCGCTTCGATGGGGCCGGTTGCCGGACGACCTTTCTGCGGCACCACGCGGATAAAACCGACTTCCAGCGGCCGGCCATCGATCAGCACCCGCCCTGAGACGGGAACCCGTTTCGGCCGGCCGTCGCCGCAACCGGCGAAAAAGGACGTCAGCAGAACGAAGCCGATCCAGAGAATGCACTTTGAAGGATTACGGTTGTCGCTAAACGAGACTTTCATGGAAGTTCCTTCGGCTTTACTCGGTGGCATCGTCCCGGCCGGCACGGGTGGACATCGCTTGATAGACGTCGAAATCGATATTTTCTTCGAGGAATTCCACGTGCCCGTCGCCGAAAACAAAGTTACACCCCCCGCGATGCTGACTGGCAAAGGCGCCGTTCTGTCCGCCCGAAGGTTCGCCGGGTTGTGTATTGAGGGGATGATAGGTGTAGCGCAAAGAACAATTCCGGCTCCCTAGCGTCCATTCGCATCGGGATTCTTCGAGATCGGGCCTGATGATTTCGCCGGCGAAAAGGGTATGGGACAAACCGTCGATGACTTCCCGGTTAATAATCTTGCGTTTGTATAAAAACATACCGTCATTGCTGGTTTTGTTAGCGAGCTTGGTGCCGCTGGACATCGCGTAATTGCCGGTGGCCATTTTCCCCCAATCACCATGCAGAAAAAACGGAGGCTGCGACAATTCGGAAGGGCAAATGAACACCGGCGACCGTTGTTCAATCACCCAGCGATGGGCCGGACATAAGGTATATTGGCCGTATTTGAGAAAGTTATCCCAGCCGTCATTAGGAATACTGGGTAAATCTTGGACGATCATCTTCCAAATCGGATTCAGTTCGAGATAGGGCAGCAGATAGACAAAACCGCTGGATCCAAGATGCTTATCCAAGGCATAGTCGGACGGGCCGCTCCCGTCATATCCCGTCCGGCCCGGAGGATAGTGCTTGTTTACGGCCTCGTAATTCCCGAAAGCCAGTCCGATTTGTTTGAGGTTATTCGTGCACTGGGAGCGTCGGGCCGCCTCCCGGGCCGCCTGGATCGCCGGCAGCAAGAGCGCGATCAGGATGCCGATGATGGCGATCACCACCAGTAATTCAACCAGCGTGAAACCGCCGAGGCTGCGCTGAGCGGATTGGTTACCCCTATTTGACTCCGTATGGTATTGGAGGGACTCCCGTCGGGCGGACGGACCTGGGAGGTTATCCGATCCGTCCGCCGCGACGGGAGCCGTGCTCATGCCTCTTCGCTCTTCCGGAGAGGGATTCAGCGGAGGAACCGGCTTCGCCAACCGGCCATGCCGAGCAGGCCGATCAACAGCAGCAGCCACGTACCCGGCTCGGGAACCGGTGCCGCGGCGGCGGCCGCGCCGCCTCCCCCGATCACCAGGGTGCCTTGCGTGATCGAGGTGGCCGTGAGGCTGGCTCCGCCGACCACCGCGGTGGTGCCCGTCCCTTCAATCACGCCCACGATATGGGCGCCGCTGCTGACTTCCAGGGCGGATTCGTTTTCGATCAACGAATCGGGATCGATGTCGCCGCCGGTGACCAATTCCAGCGTTCCCTGCAGAACTTGGGTATCGCCCTCGTAGGTATTCATGCCGCCGAGGACCAGCCGGCCGTTGTCCATCTTGGTCAGGCCGCCGGTCCCGTCCAGAACGCCGCTGAGGGTCAATGTCGCTTCCGCATCCACGATGACCGAAAGTTCTCCGCTGAGGAGACCGTTGCCGCTGAGCGTGCCGTCGCCTTCACGATCTTGGATCGTACCGCCGGTGGCGGTGACGGCCAATGCTTTCGTCTGGGTGACGGTATTGTCGTTCAGGACCAACGTGCCGCCGTTGAGGTTCAACGTGCCGGCGCCGCCGAGGTTGGTGTTCATGGAAACGGTCAAGGACCCGGCGTTGACGTTGACGTTGCCCAAGCCGGTGTCGCCGAGATTGAGCAGTTCGACGTCATGGTCGTCGACCTTCGTCAGCGTATAGTTGTCGTCGCCTTGAAGGTAAGAGTCTTCCCAGACATAGTCGGGATCATATCCATTGATGACCCAATCTTCCGCACCGCCGAAGGTGGCGTCTCCCGTCAGCGTGACATAATAGAGTTCCCCGACGTACCCGTCGTTGTTGTTGACGAGCGCGCCGCCGCTTTTGACGGTGATCGGTTCTCTTGCGACGTCCTTTCCATTGAAATCCAGGGTGCCGCCGTCGATGATCGTGCCGCCGGCCGTACTTCCCAAGGAGTATTCATTTCCAGCCACCAGCGTCCCGCCGCTGATCGTCACCGTGCCGGTGAAATCGTTGCCGGCATTGGCGATCGTCAGCGTGCCGGCGCCGCTCTTAACGAGGCTGGCGCCGCTGG
>JAFGPV010000211.1 GCA_016936015.1 Pirellulales bacterium | reverse complement strand
TTCTCCTGTATGCAAGTTGCGATGGCCCAATCTTGACAAATTAGCCGACAAGATTGAAGATGGAGTTTACCGAACGGACACCAACAATCTTGGCTATAGAGGCGGGCAGGAGAACAAAACAGCGGCGGGGGGACAGGTGCAGGTCCCCCTGTCCGCACAGTATTTTTTTCCTTTTCGAGGTGATATATGCCGTTTCATGTATTTCAAAAAGTTTTTTCTATTCTCGGAATAGTTGTTGTTTTTTGTGGGGGAATTCAGAATTTATACGGTACAACAATTTATAATTTTACATTTGAAAACGACACCGTTGGCGAGATTCCGGTAGGATGGAATCTGGGCTCTCATCCTGCGGCTTACGTTACAGACTCCGTTGCCGCTGTCGGAACAAAATGTGTTCGTCTCGAAGATAATGTTTATATTGAGCAAACTACATTAAATACATCTTTTCCATCATGCAACTCTGAATTATATCAATTGAGAGGGTTTTCTCGAGCAGAGCAAACCAATCAGATAATAACGCCTTTTGATCTTCAAGCATCAGGCTATTACACACCATGCTCAGTTGGTTTTTGGGATGATGGCACTTTCCACGGCGGCGGGACCACGGGTATCCCTTATCAATCAGGTAAATGGTATGAATTTATCTATGACATAGATATGTCAAACAAAATCTGGGGGTATACCATCCGTGATGTTGAAGGCAACAACCTTTTCTCTCGATCAGGCTTGCCGACAAATTACTATGGAACCAACTATTTCGATAAACTTCGATCTTTTGGTGTTGGCGCTGGTGGAATAGGGGCATGGTATATCGACGATGTCAGCTTGGTTTCAGTGCCGGAACCTTCCTTTTTGAGCATGGTATTCATTGCGATTGTTGGTCTTTTATGTCTATATGGTCATGAGAATATATATTCGATTCTCCGTTTTACGACTACTCTTTTCTTCAGTTCTGGGCCACCGCAAACCTTGCCAGGGATAGCGGCAGTTGCTTTCTTTTTATGCCTTGGATCGGAGGCCATCGGCGCGTTTATCAGCGAGGATTTTTCTACGGATCCTGTCTTGGAAGGTCGCTTCACAGCAAACGGAGTCGACTCCTCCTCGTTTGTGTACGATTACCTTGACCACAGTCTGACTGCAACTATTGCGCGCGGTCACAATGGCAGCGCGTCCTATCGATCGGTGGGATCGCCTTCGCTCGATGAAAACGGTAATAATTCGTTTGCGACGCATTTTCGTATTGATTCCCTGAATCCGGCCGCTGCGGCTTATGGCTGCTTCGGCCTAACGAACTATAGTGATTTCTACTATGGTGGTGGCGGAGTGGTCTTCGAATTTGGATATTCGGGTGGTTACCCCTTTGGATATGCACGTGTAAAAACCGATGTTCACTCCGACTACGGCGCGGGTATTGATCTGAATGTGGGGACAGACTACGACCTGATGGGTACCTACGACCCGAATACACGTATCCTTACCGTTGATGTTTTTAACGACGGAAACCTCGTTGGCGAGTCAACTGCAACCTTCAAGACGGGTTACAGTTTCGGGACAATTTATCACATCGGAATTTGGGGCCAAGGATGGATCGCCGGATACCCCTCGAACGAGTCGATGACTTTAACAGTCAACAGCATTGCGGTTCCTGAACCGTCTTCAGTCGTGATGATCGGTATCGCTGCGATGGGCTTGCTGACCTGCGTTTGGCTGTGTCGGAATCGCAGAGTTTGACGTGCGCTGCGTGCGGGCTCAAGAGAATACGTGATGGGGACCTGGGGCCCGAAATGCCGGCCCTTATACACTCTGTTTTTCCATCAATCGTTTTCCTTCGACTCTCTCACCATCTTTCGGAGGGTGGCCAAAAGCTGGTCTTGCATTTTGATGATGTATGGATATAATGTACATTAGTCCATATTCCGTACTTGGCCATCCGAAAGAAAACCGCTCCCCGCATGGAAAAGATGAATCCCTTGGTCGCCCCACACCCCTCGACCCCGCCAACGGCCGGCCGCCGGCCCCTTGCCAACCACCCCCCACCGCCACCCCCCCGAACCGTCCCAAACCCTATCCCGGTTGACCAACCGGAGAAGGATTTTGTTTTACTTCGATCCTGTAAACCGGCGGAGTTCCTCGGCCGTAGGCAGCGACGGTTGAGCGCCCAAGCGGGTGACGGAAAGGGCGGCGACGAGGTTGGCCTGACGGACGGCCTCGAAAAGCGGTTTGCCGGCGGCTACGGCGCAGGCCAGGCCGCCGTTGAAAGCGTCGCCGGCCGCCGTGGTGTCGACCGCCTGGACGGGAACGCTCGGCACGATCTGCATTCCCTCGGGACAGGCCGCCAACGCGCCCTTCGGGCCAAGGGTGATAATCACGTGCCGGACGCCGAGGTCCTGGAGTTTTTTTGCGGCGGTGCGGGCCGAGGCCTCGTCGCGGACGGCCACGCCCGTCAAACCCTCGGCCTCGGTCTCGTTGGGCGTCAGGTACGTGACGTGGCGGAGGATCGACTCGTCCAGCGGCGAGGCGGGGGCCGGGTTGAGGATCACCGGCACGCCGGCCCGGGCAGCGATCTCGGCGCCCCGGCCGGCACAGTCGGTGGGGATCTCGAGCTGGAACATCACCACGTCGGCGCTTTGAATGAGCGAAGCCGCCTGCTCGACCTCTTCCGGTCGCAGGGCGTGGTTGGCCCCGGAGGCCACGGAGATCAGGTTCTCGCCCTTTTCATCGACCAGGATCAGGGCCACGCCGGTGGCGTGGTCCGGATCGCGGATGACGCCGTCGGTGACGATCCCTTCCCGTTGAAACTGGGCGACGGCCTGGTCGCCGAACATGTCGTGGCCGACCTTGGCGACCAGCGTGACCCGGGCGCCGAGCCGGGCGGCGGCCACCGCCTGGTTGGCCCCCTTGCCGCCGCCGGCCAACACGAACTGCCCGCCGGCGACGGTCTCGCCCGGCCCGGGCAGCCGTTTGCCCTTGACCACCATATCGGTATTGACGCTGCCGATGACCGTGATGTTGGAAGAATCCGGCATGAGAGCGATTCCTGAGACATCCTAAAGGAGTTTGGCGATGATAATTAGTCCGAGGCCGACGACGTACCCGGCGAACATCAAGGCGATCAAGGGATTGGTGCCCTTGGGGGCCTGGCGGAATTCGCGCCAGATGAAAACTCCCCAAAAGGCGGCGACCATCGTGGCGCCTTGCCCGAGACCGTAGGAGACGGCAAAGCCGGCCTTGCCCGCCGCAATAATGCTGAACATCATGCCGACGGCCCAGATCATTCCGCCGACCACACCCCAGAGGTGATCGCGGAGAGTTCCTCGAAAATAGGCGGAAAACGGCAGCGGGACGCCGGAAAACGGTTTGCGCATAATGATCGTGTTCACGAGGAAATTGCTCAACAGGATTCCCAAGGAGAAGAAGAACATCGCGCTATAGGGCGAGAGTTTCCCGGCAGGCATGAGGGCGAAGTCGTCGGGTTTGGGCATGGCCGCGGCCACGAACCGATAAAAAAATCCCATCAAAATGCCGCAGAGGAGAGAGAGAACCAAACCTTTCATCCCGCCGCCCTTGTGCGCGCCGGGAAGCCGGCGGTAGGCCGCGGCGTCCAAGACGATGGCGACGGCGACCAGGGCCACTCCGAGAAACAGCCAGATCGGGTTTCCCGAGGGATCGGCGACGTAATTCACCACCACCCCCAAGACCAGAGCCAACCCGATTCCGACGGGAAAGGCGACCGCCATGCCGGCAATGTCGATGGCCGCCACCAGCAAGATGTTGGCCACGTTAAAGATCACTCCCCCCAGAAGCGCCGAACCGATGTTCCGGGAATCGGCCTGGGACAGATCGGCCCAGAAACCCCGTCCGGCCGACCCCATGCTGCCGATCGAGACGGCAAAAATCACAGACATGAGAAACACGCCGAGGACGTAGTCCCAATAAAACAGCTCGAATCGCCAGGTTTTCCCTGCCAATTTTTGCGTATTTGCCCAAGATCCCCAACAAAACATCGTGATAATACAAAAAACGACGGCCGGAGCGTAACTATCCAGGACAAACATCGGACACCCCTTTCACAATGATGAAGAGTGGGTGGAAAGCGTGATCCAAGGAAAATGCAATGAAATTGGCGTCAGGTCCCGCCGAGTATATCGTCGGAGCCGCAAACCGGCAATTGACCTATCCGAGAAGGATCGCCAACCTTTCTTAAGTTGTTGTCCAGAAGGGAGTTGAAAATTCTGGCATTTTTTTCTCAGACTAGTTGACAGAGAGTGATTCATTAGTATAATGACGTTTATTAAATAATGTCTTTTCTGTGAAGAGAAACTATAACTTCTGATCTTGAATTCAAGAGGTAGCGAAGACCAAGCAGGATTTCCGCACAAGGCGCAAGATAAACGCCTGTGAGAGATTGACTTCTGTGGCTTGGCAATTGAGAGCGAGGCGGGACTCTTTACCTCCTAGATTTGCAAAACGCTGCCCGACCTTTCTCTTCTAACAACATTTTTTTCGCTGGGCCGGCGGTATCTGGACAGCAGGATTGGAATCTGCTCTCCGATCGAAGACGGCACGGTTTTTAAGGATCTCCAATTCCATCAATTGGATCAGATACTTTATTAAACGCATCATTGGAATCATTTCACAAAGGGAGAAGCAAGAATGGCCGTTGGACAAAAATTGACGCTGTGTCTGGCTCTGATCGCAGTGATCGGGCTGGGAGTTACTACCGCTTCCGCAAATTTAGCCGATTATGCCAGCTATGCCTATGACGTGAATCCACCCGTAGGGTATTCAACCTGGGCTGGCAGTTATCACGTCGATCAAACCTACGGAGGAGTCCGGATCGAAGGAAACCTTGATTGGGCCGTATTCGAAGCCGCCACGTTCGCGACGTTGTTCCCGGATAATCATCCTCTGGATGAGAATGATTACGTGCCGACGGCCGGTCAGCTCGTTTACACTTATCAGCTTCATAATGGGGATAGTTCAACATCCATTACTCTTCACAAGGCGCGTATTCAAGACGCTGCGCCCGTGAGCAATATCGGATGGTTTGAGCATACCGCGCCTCTCTTTGACGTTTTAGGCCAGGTTCCTCTTGATTCATATTTTTCTCCTGCTCCTCCGTCTCCTCCGGCATGGGCCATTTGGGATTTCCAGGCTCCATGTGAAATCTCACCGGAGGAATCCAGCGTAGGACTGGCATTTTGCTCAAGCCGAGAACCAACCATGGGCTTCAACATCTCCGTTGACCACGGAATGAGCGTGATCGAAATCGCTGGAGTTCCGGGCGCGGTGCCGATTCCCGAGCCTTCTTCGTTTATACTTCTGACAATTGCAGCGGCGATCATGGGATTGGGTTACATCCGTTGCCGTTGCCGGAAATAGACAATCAGGACATTTCCAGAGATCCCCTCTCCCTCGGAGGGGGGCGTATGGGTTGAACTGCAGAGGTTTTTTCTTCTGTAAAACAGTGGTTTTTCACACGTTAGGGATATGGGATAAGCTCTAAGAACAGGGAGGCGAAACATGTTGCCGACATCTTTGAGCGACCGATGGAATTGGTTAATGCGTGCAATGAGTTTGGGGATCTCGGTCCTCGTCCTGACGGCCGTATCGGCCGATGCTGGATTCCTTTTGACCGACCCGGAAGCAGAGATCCAGGGGGTTAAATCTATTTTTGGCATGGCCGATGTGGAGTATGCCGTCTATGATGAATCCGCTCCGGATCTCAATTTGAACTTTGAAGACTCTTATATTTATGCGTTTCAGATTTTTAACAGCCCTTACGGCATGCCCATACAAAGCTTTAACATGGGAATTCTCGTCCCTGATCCAGGCATCAATGTTATTGACTTTGTAGCTGATCCGTTGGATACAGGCGGTATTTCCGTTATTCCAACGGCATGCGAACGAGCTAGCTCCCAATCTTTACGGTGGCTATTCAACAGCCCTAATATAGATTGCCCCGGACAGAGCAAAATACTATTTTACACCAGTCCTCACGGCCCAGACGGCGAAACCGTTGGTTCGATAGATTTTGGAAATGAAATGTTTCCTTGCCCAAGTGTTCCGGAGCCTGGCACGGGGACGCTGGTGATCCTTGGTGTGATTTCTCTATTTCTCGTCAGGGCAGCCCGCCGGACGAGGGGGTAGACGTTAGTTTTTTCTTTTGTTATTATCTGCAACCGAGTAGATGGGGAATGTGGTGTTTTGTACGTATTGACCTGTCTCTGAATTGATTCCTTTTTCATCTCAACGTAATTCGTCGCTGACTTTTTTAGGTTATATTTGGGGTAGTTGTACTAATTTTCGGAGAGCTTTTTTCTTTTCAATGTAACGCCTGAATGATCGCCGCCCGCAAGCGGATTGGCTCAACAGCTACATGGATTAGAAAACTGCGCAAGAAGCGAGAGCCTGGGAGGTGATCGCTATGCGTTGGGCGAAACACGTTCTCTTGACGCTTTTCGGAATGATTGCAGCACAGGGCGCATGGGGCGCTATCTCGTCGCAGAACGTCCTGGTGCTTTATAACCCGGCATGGACCGACGGAACCCACGACGGGAGCTATCTGGCCGATTACTACGCCAATCAGCGAGGGATCCCTGCCGACAACCTCTTGGGAGTGACGGGACTGGGCATCGGCGAGGAGATTTCGGCCACAGATTACTTGAACGTGATCTGGCCGCAGGTTCATGCCGCGCTCGAGACCCGGGACATCGACGTGATCGTCACCACGAAGGGGATGCCGCTGCGCATTCGCAACGATCTTGCCAATCCGGGATGCGGATACACCTACACGGATCCCTTCGGGATTCAACGGCCGATCTATACCTGGCAGCAATATTCGAGCCTGGAAAGCGAACTGACGCGGATCAATACGATCGGCGTCCGCAGTGGTTCCGATTGGCTGAACACGGCGTTGTTGCAAATGGGCGACCAAACCTATTGGTGGCCGTTGAACCCGAATCCTTCTCTCAACCCTTATTATTTATGCAACTCGTCTTTTGACCATTCCAACTCGGCCCTAGGCGGAATGTATTTGACGGCGCGGCTCGACGGATTCACGGTTTCCGACGTTACCGCTTCCATCACGAAGGCCAAGAATGCCTTTTTAATTCCCAACAGCCGATACGTGGTGGCGGACGACGATCCGAACACCTCGCCCTCGGGCCTCGTGGATAAAATGCCGCAACTCTTGAGCGCCCTAGGATCCAATAAATGCCTGTACGACAACACCGATTCCGCGGTCACTACGGCGTCCAAGCCGGTCATCGGCTACGTCAGCTACGGAATCCATGACGGCAGCGGCGGATTGGAACCAGGTTACATTCCCAATCAATTGAACTTCTCCTTGGCCAACGGCGCCGTTTTCACGACTCACGAGAGTTACAACGCCATCACGTTCGAGTTGCCGGAATCCCAGGATCAGGGACTTCTCGCCGAGTGGCTGGCCAAGGGCGGCACGGCGGGCGTGGGCAACGTCCAGGAGCCGCTAAACGGCACACCGTACGAAGCCAATGAAGACCAGCTTTTCAAAATGCTCGTGGGCGGGTACACCTTCGCCGAGGCGTCATGGAGTTCCTTGCGTCAGCTTTCCTATGTGAACACGGTCGTCGGCGATCCCCTGATGGTCTGGCGGCAAGTGCTCCCCGGGGACGCCAACTGCGACGGACTTGTTGGTTCCGCCGACCTCGCAGTTTTAGGCGGCTATTGGGGAACCACGGGAGAAAGCGGCGGCTTTCGATGGAAGCAAGGCGACTTCAACGGGGACGGACTTGTAGGATCGGCGGACCTCGCTGTTTTGGGTGGATACTGGGGGCAACACGCGAGTTGGTTTGATGGAGACGGAAGCGTTCCCCCTCTCGACTTGGAGGCGTTTTTTGTAAATGTTCCCGAGCCTTCCACAATGTCTTTTATCCTCACTAGTCTATTTACTCTCTTGGCGGGGTGCGGATGGAAGCAACTTCGGTCTCCGGCCCCTCCCAAAGGACGGAATAATTACATAAATTACGGATAAAATGTCGCGTTAGGTGATTGACTTTTTGAAAATAAAAGGGAAAATAGTAGTTTAGTGAAGTTCTCCTCTTTAACAAGGAAAATGGATTGCATCATGATCTCCGCATCTTTTTTCCATTTCTCCAAGAGATGGGTTCTCCTCGTCGTCTTTTGGGGGTTTGCATTTATCAACATCCAATTCGCATTCGCGGATACTATTATTTACAGCGGCGATTATTTTGACATCCTGGTTTCTGATCCGGTCGACGTGGAATCCTCGCATACACTCAAGGCCGTTGTCCTGACGGCCAGCGGACAAAGAACCAATTCCAAACCCAACACGTTCGATTGCACGAAGAGCGGCTCTGAACCAAGCAGTTTGGGAATTTTTACCTCAGGGAACCACTTGCACCAGGTCGGATGGTTAAAAGCAGACGTGCCTGCCGCTCCTGTTGATATTTATACTCCTACAAATGAATCGCAATTTGATGAAGTTCTCGACACCCATTTTCTCATCAATCCTCCCGATGTGATTATTTCCAGCCCTAGTCCTCAAGAAAATATGCCCGTTCAAGATGCTGCTTTTCACGAGCACGGTCATTACGGAAGTTATTTGAAAGGCAATTTTGCACTCCAGGGTCTTCCCAGTGAATTGCCCGCAACTTGGGAGTTCGCACGCATTGTGGTGCCAAACGGAACGGAGATAAATTTTAATTTTGCAATCGGCGGCTTTGCATTTGAAGGCGGCGAATACGTGGGGAAAGACGATAAACTGAGTGTTTCTTACGTCGTTCCCGAGCCTTGCACCCTGGGTCTGCTGGGGATGGGCGCTCTTGCACTGTGGGCCTACCGGCGTCTGCGCAAGCGGTGATGCCTGGGGCGGGGTATTGCTTCTTGAACTTAACTCCGTGCGTCGTGCTCCGAGTCTGCCTTGGATCCCGCCTCTCTCCCTGCGCCCCTTGATGGAATTGGCCCGGAGAGGGTAAATTCTTGATTCTATGAAGGCAAGTCTGGCGGTGATCTTCGACATGGACGGCGTGCTGGTGGACAGCTACCACGCGCACTTTCTGAGTTTTCAACATCTGGCCGCAGAAGAAGGCTTGGCCTTGACCGAGGCCCATTTCGCCCAGGTCTTCGGGTGGACCAGCCGAAAGATCTTTGCACATTTATGGGGAGAGGGCCGATACAGCGACGACGAGATCGCCGCCCTGGACGCGAAAAAAGAGGCCTACTACCGCACGCTGATCGAGCGGGACTTCCCCGCCATGCCCGGCGCCCGGGAAACGCTGGAAACACTCCACGCGGCGGGATTCCGCCTGGCGGTCGGCTCCTCCGGGCCTCCGGAAAACGTCGAGATGGTGTTGGATCGCTTGGAAGTCCGGCCGTGGTTTGGGGCGATCGTCACCGGCAGGGACGTGATCCGGGGCAAACCCGATCCGCAGGTCTTCCTGCTGGCCGCGGAGCGATTAGGCGTTCCACCGCCACATTGTGCGGTAGTGGAAGACGCTCCAGCAGGCATTGCCGCTGCCCGGGCCGCGGGAATGGCGGCAATTGGCTTCCTCAGCACCGGACGAACCCGCCAGGAGCTTGCCGCCGCGGCTTGTTCCGTCCATTCTTTTGGCGAACTCTCGCCCGATCTGTTTTACCGCTTTCTTCCTATGCCCTGCCGGTTGTAAGGGATTGATAAACTTTGCTGACTTGTCAAACCGTGCGTTTTAATCCAAAGATCATGGTTGTAACCAACAGAGTGGCAACGAGATACGATTTTGTCGAAATCAACGGTTCTGCTGGAAGGAACCGTCATTGATTTCAAATTTCTAGCCGAAGCCATTGTACACACGGCTATCCAGGACGGCATCGCTCTGCGGCAAGAGTGCGTGCAGTGGCCGATGCTTTCCTCAGCAAACGGATGGAGAAGTGAAGGAAGCGTGTGGGTCGGCATCCGCTGCCTGATTTTCAGGATTTCGCCGCTGATCGACATGAACACGGAGGTCAGTCATGTGCTCTGCATATCGAGGGCTTCTCGGCTTGTTCGTTGTCTTTACGGTGATGTCTTTTGCCTTTGGGGAAGACCATTTGCGATTCACGTCATCGATTCTGTTGGCCGACGAGACACCCACGGCAAACCAAGAGGATCCGGCGGAAAGCGCCTCGTCGTGCTGCCAAACACCCGAGTGCTGCGGGCGGGAATCGGGGGACTGTCCGTGTTGTTTCTGCCGTTGTGGGTGCGATCCCCTTTGGACGGTCCGTGCCGGTGCATTGTTTCTGCAACAGAGCAAGCCCGCCGGACAAACGCTGGTGACTGCGGGATTTGATCCGGCCAGCACCGAGTTGATCAACGCCTCGGACTACCATTTTGATTTTCACGGAGGACTGGACATCAGCGTCTTCCGGCATACGCGCGTCGGCGACCTCGAATTGCGGTACTTCGGCATCGACGGTTGGGAGAGCGCGTTAGGCCCGATCCTGTCGCCGGGCGGCGGCGTGATGCAATTTATTAATCCCATTGGGAACGTCTCGTATCCGTCGGAGATCACCAGCCTCTATCGTTCGGAATTGCACAACGTGGAAATGAATTACCGCCGCCAGTTCACCCCCCGGTGGCAATGGCTGGCGGGTTTCCGTTACCTGGAGCTGGACGAGCGCTCCTTGGGATTGACTCTCGACATCGGTCCGGGGCTCAATCTGGCGGAGACCGACATCCGGGCCGCCAATCGGCTCTACGGTTTCCAGTTGGGCCTCGACGGAGTTGTCTGGGAAAACGGGAGAAGGCTGCGCCTGGAGGGATTTTTGAAGGCCGGCGTCTATTCGAACCAGATGCAGACCGGATCGTGGTTGCATCAAAACGTCGGACTGGATTACGCCGCAGCGGCGACGGGTAATCACACGGCTTTCGTCGGCGACCTCGGCCTGACCGCCGTGGTGCAAATCACGCGGCATTGGTCGGCCCGATTGGGCTATCAAGTGATGTGGATCGAGGGCGTCGCATTGGCTTCCGAGCAAATGCTGACCACGGACTTGGCCGCCGGAACCGCCACGGTCGACGCCACCGGCAGCCCGTTCTACCATGGAGTGAATTTCAACTTGGAATATAGATGGTAACGTCTGACCGCCATCGCTTCCCGGCGAATTGCCGCCCTTTCGCCGCGTGAACGGGGGAGTCGGTCGACAGAAACTACCTTGGGAGGAAAAATTTTATTCAGCAATCTTTGTTCAGGATTTTGACATATTTGACTTAACCTTTCTCGACTCCGACAAGGAGGTGTTTTATGAAATTGTGTCATCGTGGATTTCTGTGTTTGTTGGTCGTCTGGGGAGTGACTTCATTCGCCTACGGAGCGGACAATTTACAGTTTACGTCAACAGCTTTCTTGGCCGACGATACGACGGCGGTCAAGGCGGACGGCGAGACGAAGGCCGCCACGGACGCGTGCGGGTGCTGCCCCTGCGAACCCGCGTGTTGTGATTGCGGATGCTGTTGTTGTTGCTGCGATCCGCCGGTCTGGACCGCCGACTATCGCGTCCGTCCGATGTTCAACAGCCATACGACCTATGAGTTCGGCACGGCACCCCAACTGGGTGGACCTCAATATACGCCGTTAAGCCGGCTTCGATTCCAGTTGGACTCCGTCTGGCACGGTCTGCAACTGGGAGTGAAAAAGTCGAATTGGGGTCTCCACTTCGAGTGGCTGACGCCGATCGCGCGGAACATCAACGGGCAAATGGCGGATTACGACTGGAACATCAATCAACCCCGGACCGATCCCACCCGGCTCGATAGTCTGACGCTGTCGAATCAGCGGTGGAACGACGGCCAGATGTTGGACCTGGGCGGGGAGTTCAAATGGCTCGACAGCATTCTGGACTACCCGGTCGAAGTCTGGCCGACGGCCGGCTTCCGGTTCCAACGCTTTAACATCACGGCCTACGATATCGATTCTCAGGTCCCGAACCTCGGTCCCGTTTATACCGGCGACGTCATCACGTTCAACCAACAATACTACGTCGCTTACCTCGGCGCCCAGTTGCGCTCGACGGTCTACGTCCGGCGGCCCGTCAACTTGACGTTCCAGGCGGATTGGGGTCCCACGTGGGCCTACAACGTCGACCATCACCTGCTGCGGACCCCGGCGCCCCGCTACACGATGGAGAACACGTCCGGCGGCACGCTGCACTTCTCCCTGATCGGCGAAGTGCCGATCCGTGAGCATTTAAGCGTCGGTCTCCAGGCTGATCACATCGAGATCCGCACGTGGGGAACGCATCGTTTAACCCAACCGGGTTTAGACCTGTCGTGGACCAACGGAGTCAAGGTTACGTCCGATCAGACGTCGCTGACCGCGTTTCTCCGCTATAACTATTGATGATTCCGTGAGGGTGTCGTTTCCGGTTACGGAAACGATTGGCCGCTCCGTTTAACGCCCCGCGACGGTGTTTTCAGGGGGAACGAAAAGACTTCCCCGCTGAAACGCCGCCTCGGGGCGTTTTTTTCCCTCTTGACTCTTCAGCGGCGCAAGCCATAATCAAAGAGGGGGGACGGCCATGAGCGAGCTCCTCATTATTCTCCAAAACCAAAGGACAATCCTGGCACGGGCCGTTGCCGAAGGATTGGAGCAGGCAGATTGTCGGGAACTGCAAAAGACCCGGGGCGGGCAACCCGAGGTTCTCTTGGACACGCTGACCGCCTGTACGGCCGATTCCGACGAAGCTCCCGTGCGGCAGTGGCTTCACGGCTTGCGGCCGGAAAGCGGAAAGGGGACGGTCCCCTGGCGGGAGATCCTCCTGGGACTGTCGGTCTTGGAAGCGGCGGGGGAAGGCGCCGTCGAGGAGCAGATCGCGGAAAAGCCGGTCCGGCAGGCCGCTTTTTCAGAACTGCATCGGGCGGTGGATCGCCTGCGGGCGGGATATTTGCAGCAACTGGTCCAAGGCTCCGAGATCCCCACTGCAGCCAGCTTTGCCGCCGTGGCGGAAGACAGCGGCGATTGCATTTACGTGGCCGGGGCACACGGCGAACCTTTTTATCTGAATCCGGCGGGCCGCCGGTTGCTGGGGCTGCCCGAGGAAAAATCCGTCTCCCAAATCCCGCTGCACGACCTGTACACGCCGGATTCCTGGCAGCAGTTGCGCGACGTGGCCGTGCCCGAGGTCAACAAGACGGGCCACTGGCGCGGGCAGAGCCGGCTCCGGCAGCCGCCCGGCGAGGAGCCGATCGAGGTGCAGACCACGATCCTCCGCGTCCGCCTGACCGAGGCCCCCCGGCCTTTGGGACTGGCCCTCATCCACCGCGATCTATCCGACCGGGCGCGGCTGGAGCGGACCCTGGCCGAATCCGAGGCGCGCAAACACGCGATCCTCGAATCCGCCCTGGATCCGATCATCACCATCGACCACGAGGGATTCATTACCGAATTCAATCGGGCGGCGGAGCAGGTCTTCGGATATTCCCGCGACCGCATCCTCGGCACGCGGCCCACCGACCTCCTCTTCCCGCCGAGCATGGATCCGCAGCAGAAGGAGCGGATCGAACGGTACCTGACGGCGGGCGAGGGATCGATGCTCGGCAAGCGGGCGGAAGTGACCGCCGTGCGGGCCGACGGCCGGACCTTTCCCGCCGAGATGGCGATGACCATCAGCCACGAGCGGGGTTCGCCGGTGCTGAGCTTTTTCGTCCGCGACATCAGCCAGCGAAAAAAAGCCGAACAGGAGCAAGCCCGCTACGCCGCCGAATTGGAACGCTCGAACCGCGAACTGGAGCAGTTCGCCTACGTGGCCTCGCACGACTTGCAGGAACCGCTGCGGAAGATCCGCACCTTCAGCGGGCGGCTGCTCGAACGGAAGGCGGACCGGCTCGACGAAGAAATCCGCGACGACCTGAACCGCATCCAAAAGTCGGCGGCCCGGATGCAGGCCCTGATCGACGGTCTGTTGACGCTGTCCCGGGTTTCCACCCGGCCGCAAAACTACCTGCCCGTCGATTTGGGACACGTCGTCGGCGAAGTGACGGCCGACCTGGAAGAGCAGATCCGGCACGTCCAGGGGCGCGTGGAAATGGGCCGCCTGCCCACGATCCAGGCCGATCCCCTGCAAATGCGGCAACTGTTTCAAAACTTGATCGCCAACGGGCTGAAATTCCACCGTTCCGAGGAGCCGCCGGTGATCCGCGTCTCCGGCCGTTACCTCCGCGGGAGGAACGAGGGACCGGCGAAATCCCAACCCGGCGAAGAATACTGCCGGATTCTCGTCGAGGACAACGGGATCGGCTTCGAGGAAAAACACTGCGACCGGATCTTCGGCGTTTTCCAGCGGCTGCATCCCCGCGACGTGTACGAGGGGACCGGCATCGGATTGGCCGTCTGCCGCCGGATCGTCGAACGCCACGGCGGCCAGATTGCCGCCCAGGGATTGCTCGGCCAGGGAAGCCGCTTTGAAATCTTCCTGCCGATCCGGCAGGCAAAGGAGAGAACTGAAAACGAAGAATTCACGTAAACCAAGGGATTAGGGATTAGGGATTAAATTTTCTCGTCCCCAATCCCCAATCCCCAATCCCTATTGCTTATGTACGAAGAACGTGTCCACATCCTGCTGGTCGAGGACGATCCCGACGACGTGTACGTCATGCGGAACCTGCTGGGCGACCGTTGGGACGCGCCCTTCGAACTGGTCAACGTCGAACTCCTCTCGGCCGCCATCCAGCGCTGCCAGGAAGACCGCTTCGACGTGGTGCTCTTAGACTTGGGACTGCCCGACAGCACCGGGCTGGAGACGTTCTACAGTCTCTACGCCTACGCCACCGACGTGCCGATCGTGGTGCTCTCCGGCTACGACGACGAGCGGACCGCCGTTCAGGCCGTGCAGGCCGGGGCGCAGGATTACCTGGTCAAGGGCCAATTGACGGATCACCTGCTGGTCCGGTCCATCCGCTACGCCATCGAACGAAGCCGGCGCTATCACGCCGAGGAGGCGATGCGCGACACCTCCGAGGAGTTCCGCGCCGCCGGCGAAATCCAAAAGAAACTCTATCCTGTCCAACCGCCGCCGCTACAGGGCTTCGACCTGGCCGGGGCCCTGTATCCGGCCAAGGCGACGGCCGGCGATTACTTCGACTACATCCCCATGCCCGACGGGTGCCTGGGAATCGTCGTCGGCGACGTCAGCAGCCACGGGATGGGACCGGCCCTGGTGATGTCCGAGACCCGGGCCTGCCTGCGGACGCTGGCCCAGGCCTCCTCCGACGTGGGCGAGATCCTGACCCGGGCCAATCGCGTCCTGGCCGCCGACACCTCGGACTTCCATTTCGTCACGCTGGCAATGGCCCGGCTCGATCCCCTGGAAAAAACCCTGGTTTACGCCAGCGCCGGCCAGCGCGGTTACCTGCTGCACTCCGGCTGCGACGTCACGATCCTCGACAGCACCAGTCTGCCGCTGGGCGTCCGCGAAGACACCCAGGTCCCCTCCTCCGCGCCGCTCCGTCTGCATCCCGGCGATCTATTCACGTTTTTTACCGACGGCGTGGTCGAAGCCGAATCGCCCGGCCGCGTCCGGTTCGGATTCTCCCGGGCGTTGGAAACCATCCGCTCCGAGCGCGACCGGCCCGCCCAGGAGATCATCGATTCCCTCTACCGCGAAATCACCGGCTTCGCCCGCAACCACCCCCAACGCGACGACATCACCATCGTCGTGGTGAAGGTTCTAGAGTAGGTTATGCTTCAGCATAACAGCGACTCTCTTGAAACTCCATTCTGTTGGGCCGTGATCGGATGAGGCGATATCCTATTCAAGTTGCGACCGTGTGCCTCGTTCGCTACAATTAACGCCGCCATGTCCGTATCTTCCGACTACTCTCGTTTGACCGCACAACTTGTATCCCTGGTGCAGGCGTTGCGCGGCTTGGCCTCCGAGGCGGCGCCGGCCGGGGTGGCCGGGCTGGAAGACCGCGAGTGGTTCGCCTTGCTGGTAAAAAAGCTCGTGCCCCAGGCGCAGTTGCCGCCGCGGCTGGTCGTGGCCATCGTGGGCGGGACGAACATCGGCAAATCGGTGATCTTCAATCACTTGGCCGGCGAAAACGCCAGCGCCGTAACGCCCTTGGCCGCGGGCACGAAACATCCAATTTGCCTGGTTCCTCCCGGCGGTGAGGACGCCGAAACGCTCGGGCGGCTCTTCGGCTCCTTCGTGCTTTGCCCGTGGCGGCGGCCCGAGGATCCGCTAACTGAAACGGCGGAGCACCGGTTATACTGGCGCGTGGGAGCGCGGATGCCGCCCCGGCTGCTGCTGTTGGACGCCCCCGACGTGGATTCCGACGTACCGGTCAATTGGGAGCGGGCCAACGCCATCCGCCAGGCGGCCGACGTGCTGATCGCCGTGCTGACACAGCAGAAATACAACGACGCCGCCGTCAAGCGGTTTTTCCGCCACGCGGCCCAGGCCGACAAACCGATCCTGGTGATCTTCAACCAGTGCGAACTTCAGGCCGACCGGGTGTATTGGCCCGAGTGGTTGAAGACCTTCCGCCGGCAGATCGGGGCGACGCCGGAATTGGTCTACGTCGCCCCGCACGACCGCCGGGCGGCCGACGAGTTGCGGCTTCCGTTTTACAACGTCGGCACGGAGGGCAACGGCCAGCCGGACCGTCCGACCGATCTACGCGACGAGTTGGCGGCGCTGCACTTCGACGCAATCAAGGTCCGCACCTTCCGCGGATCGCTGCGGACGCTGGCCGATCCGCAGCGCGGCATCCCGGCGTATCTGGAGGAGATCCGCGCGGCGGCCGGTTCGTTTTCGGCCGCCGCCACGGTGCTCTCGGCCCACGAATTGGCGCGGATCGACTGGCCGGCCCTGCCCGCGGGGATTTTAGTCGAAGAGATCCGCGCCTGGTGGGACGCCGCCCGGCAGCCGTGGTCGCGGCGGATTCACGGCTTCTACCGCGGGCTGGGCCGGGCCGTCCTCTGGCCCATCCGCCGCACCTGGGCGGAAATCGCCGGCCCGGCCGCCGATCCGTTGGTCCTCTTCCACCAGCAGGAACGCACGGCGGTGCTGACGGCCGTCAAGAACCTCTTCGACGAGCTGGAGCGCTTGGAGCAGGTCGGCAACGAGACCCTCCGCCCACGGTTGCAACGGCTGTTGCGGGGCCACGCCCGGGCGGAATTGCTCGCGCGGGTCCAGGCAGCCCATCAAAACCTGCCGGCGGTGGACGAAGACTATCGCCGGTTCCTCGGCAGCGAACTTGACGCCTGGCGGTCGGCCAATCCCCGGGCGGTGCGGTTCCTCGAATCCCTCGACCACCTGGCGGCGTTGGCCCGGCCGGCGATTACCGTCGGGTTGTTCTTCACCGGCCTGCACCTGGCCGGCGACCTGGCGGGCCAGATCACGGCCCACGCGGCCGGCCAGACGGCGGCCCACCTGGCCACCGAGGCGGCGATCACCGGCGGCGTGACCGGCGGCGGCGAGGCGTTGGTCAGCACCACCAGCGAAGGCGTCCGCCACGCCGCCGGCCGACTCTTCTACCGACTCCAGACCCAATACGCCAAACGCCGCGCCGCCTGGCTGGCCGCCTGGCTCGAAAACGAACTCCTCGGCGACCTCCTGGCCGACCTCCGCCACGGAGCGTCGCTGCCCGAGTCGGCAGCGTTTGTTGAGGTGGAACGGTTGCTAGAAGTGCTACCGACCCAAGACCACGTCGATCCCTGAGAGGATCAATTTCAGTTTCGATGGGGGCAGCTTTCCAAGATGTTCCGTCAACGAGGACTTATCCAGGGTGACAACCTGGGAAACATTAGCCACGGACTCCTTTGGCAGTCCCGTCAGCCGGGGCGTCAGGTGCACGTTTCCCGGGGCGTCCGCCCACTTCAGGTTGCTGGTCAACGGGACGCAGACGACCGTGGCGATCCGACTGCGGTTAAGCGCATCTCCCTGCACGACCACAATCGGTCGCCGAAAACCGGGACCGGAGCCCGTTGGCTCGGGAAGATCGGCCCACCAAATATCGCCTTGGGAGATTACCACGAATTGCGCTCCAGGATTCGCCGCGCGGCGACGGCGGCAAATTGGTCCGATTCTTGGCCCACTTCCTCGCAGACGCGGTCCATAGCTTCCGTCACGCGTTCTGGGGCATGACGTGCGAGATATTCCGCCAAGGCAAGGCTGTACACTTCGCTCCGCGATTTGTTCAGACGGCGGGCCAATCGCTCGGTCTCGGCGTACACCTCGTTGGGAATGGAAACGGCAGTTTTCATACCATTAGTATAACCGCTGAAATGCAGATAGTCAAGCGGAAAATGGAGCGGTTGATCAATCAAGAGTGACGAATGTGTTGGAAATTGAATTTCAGGTTAGGTAATAAAAATATGGAAAAAGACAGGCAAGAATGCCTAGTGCTTTGTCAATCTTATGATTATGGGTGCCATGCCCACGCTCGCGTGGGCATGGTATTCGAGGTTTCCCGCATGTCCACGCAAGCGTGGACTTGGCACCCGACCCCCATTTTAAGACTTGACAATGCACTAGGCCCTGTTGACACTCACACGGCGGACGATCCATCCCCAGCCCCTCAAGATCGACGTGAAAAACCAACCCGGTCTGAAAAACCTCTTGCAAATTAGCCACCCCGCTTATATAATGTTCATTAGTTCACTATCGCTCCTTGGTAATACAATCAGAACACCCGTCCTTGGCGTGGAAAATATGCGCCGATCCCCCGATCCATCCTCCCACACACGCCGGAAAGGGTAAGCCCTAAATAAAAAAACGTGGAGAAATCGAAATTTGCTGTACAACGTCCTCCCCAAAAGAAGAAGCCCCCATCTGGGACCTCTCCCGTGCATATTTCGATTCTTGTTGAGCAACTCCGGGGTGTTTGCAGCACAACGAGCTTGCTGCGATTTCCCATGGTGGCGCCCATTACATTATCATTACCTGTTCAATGAAGAGCAAACAGGCGAGAATACGACCGCATAGCGGTCCAAATTTGAATAGCCGTGGGTGAAGCGCAGCGTAACCCACGGATTCGGGGTCATGAGCTTGGTGTGCCACGTAGTGGCACAATTCGGGGCAATGTATCGCCGCTAACGCGGCTGAGATGACCTCTGCGCAGAGGAACGAATTTAATGCGTCACACAGGTGAAATGCTAACTCGTCCTAGAGCATAAGACCGTGACCTGCAAGGTCCTAAATTCCCGCTCCCATGGATTCACGTAACCTGGAGTTGAAATCTAAATGCGATCCTTACGTTCCTGCCGCCGCCCTCGATTGTCTTTCCTGTCACCCTTCGCCTGCCGGAGCATCTTGATTTTTTCCATCTCCTGGTCGGTCGCAACGGCCGCCACGGCCGACTCCCCACACAAAATCGGTCATCGCGTGGCCGCCTGGTCCCTGGCGAACCAGATGCGGAATATGAGCTATGAGAATATGTGCACCGCTTACGGCATCCTGAAATACGCCGAGGTGACAGGCGATGAGGAAATGAGAAAAGGAACTCTTTTGAAGTACCCGGCCAGTGCATTCCTGCGCATGCAGCAGCAGGAGACACAAGAGCCTGAAAAAAAACATCTGACCGCAGCCGACGTCGTCGGGCCCGATGGCATCGTGTATCCCGACTGGCACTATGCGGGCATGTCGGGAGGCATCCCTGAGGCGCCCGCCCGGGCCACGATCGAATCGTTCGGCGGAAAAGCCGACGACGACCGGGACAATAGCCCTGCCCTGGAAGCGGCGGCCCGTGCCGTGGGCCAGCGCGGGGGTGGCGCGGTCGAACTCGGTTCGGGCACTTATCAACTTCGCTCGCCCGTGGTGATCGCCGACGACAACGTGGTTATTCGAGGTCAAAGCCCTGAGGCAACGCGGCTCGTCTTTCACTACATGCCCAAGGGGGATCTCGCGTTCTTCCGTCCCCGTTCCGGCGAGGTGGTCGGGCCCGACACGTGGATTGAAGTCCACGCGGCGCCCCGCGGCGGCTTGAAGAGCTTCCGGCTCGAAGCGATCGGCAAGACACTCTATCAAGTACCCCGCGACCGGCTTAAAGATGAGAACTTCGTCCTGCGCACAACGGGCAAAGTGGTCACGCGGGCCTTGGGCGCCGGTCGGCATGAATTGAAAGCCGTCGTCGAGTGGAAAGATTCGCGCCGTGCCGAGGCACGGCTTTCGGTTAAGGTCGATCCGGAACACCGGATACCGGCCGGTCGGC
Source organism: Pirellulales bacterium (assembly GCA_016936015.1). Classification (GTDB taxonomy): domain Bacteria; phylum Planctomycetota; class Planctomycetia; order Pirellulales; family Thermoguttaceae; genus JAFGPV01. Next base: position 43,273 of record JAFGPV010000211.1, on the reverse strand, counting down.
GACGCTATCCGATTCATCCCAAGGCGAGCGTGGCGGCACTGCTGTTCGTGGGAGACCGGCAGAGCGGTCAGACTTGGAAACTTGCCCAAGACGGAAAGCGGGGCGACACGGAAATCCTGTTGGAAAGGGAGCCGGACCTGAAATCGGGTGACGCGATTCTGCTGGTGGCCCCTGCAACGGAGCGCTGGAACAAGCGGGTCCACAATGCCTGCAAAGTGCCCGACTTCCGGCGATACCAGTTTCGCGTCGAGGGCGTTGCGGGCAACCGGGTTCGTCTGAATCAGCCGCTGCGGATCGATTTTCCCGTGATCGACGGCAGCACCGCACAGCGGCTCTACCCGATTCGTCGTTGCGGCGTGGAGAACCTCACGCTGAAGCAGACGATGAAGCTTTGGACCACGGGCGTGCTCTTTCTGAACGCCTGGGAGTGCTGGGCCAGGAACGTTCACGTCCTCAAGGCGGGCCGCTATCCCGTCTACACGCGATACGCGAAATGGTGCGAAATCCGCGACTGCACGTTCAACGACGCCTGGTATCACGGCGGCGGCGGGACCGCCTACGTCGGCTGGGAGCGATCCTACGACTGCCTGATGGAGAACGTGACGACCCGCCGAATGCGCCATGCGCCGTGTTTGCAATGGGCGGCGGCCGGCAACGTCATTCGTAAAAGCGTCTTCCACAACAGCGATGCCCAGTGGCACGCCGGCTGGGCAAACGAAAACCTCATCGAGCAATGCGTCGTCAACGCCTACGGAAAAACCGGAACCTACGGCCACGGCGCGTTCGGCACCGCTCCGGGCGACCGCAGCCACGGCCCCATCGGACCGCGCAATGCCGTGTACGCGTGTGATATCAAAGCGCCGAAGTCGGGCATCCGGATGGGTGGCATGAATCGGAACTGGCTTATTCTCCACAACCGCATTGCCCCCCAGTCGGGGCCGGGCATCTCGGCCCGAGAGTTCTCCTGTGACCACATTATCGATGGCAATACGTTCGTGCTGGCCAATCCCAAACAGCCGGCCCTCTTCCTGGAAACGGCCGATTGCACCGGAGTGAAGATTGAGAACAATCTCGTGTACGGTGGCAACGGCCGACTGGTCGACGGGGCCGGCCGGCCGATGGTCGCCCAGGCAAACCGATTCCTTCCGTTGAAAAGCGACGTTCCCCGGCCTCAACCCGCCGTGGCGTCGATCTTCGAGTGGCAGCGTAATCAAGCCGCGTCCAAAACACACAGCCGACGATCGATCGACGTGCGAAACCCGCGTCAGCGAAAAACTGGAACGTAAGGAAAAAGACCGTTAGGTGCAAGGTCAAAAAGCTCGTGAGACCGTAAACAATCCTGAACGCCGTCGCCGTTGGCTCCGGGTTAAACGGGGCGGCGGACAACTTGGGGGTCGAGTTGGAGGGCTTTTTGGTAATCGGCCTCGGCGTCCTCGGCGCGGCCGAGTTTTTGGAGGGCGACGGCGCGGTGATAATGGGCGTCGGCCGAGAGGGGGGCGAGGGCAAGAGAGAGGGAAAAATCGGAAACGGCGCGTTTGAGATTATCCAGACCCGTCCACGCCAGGCCGCGGAGATAGTAGGCTTCGGCGTCGTTTTCCGAGCAGTGGAGGACTTCGTCGAGAGCGTCCTTGGCCGGTTCATAGCGATGGAGTCCGATGCAGGCCGCAGCCCGGCTGCGGAGGGCGTCCAAAGAATCGGGGCGGAGATGGAGGGCCTGATCGGCATCGTCCAAGGCCGCTCGGAAATCGCCCTGCTTGACCCGCGCCAACGCCCGGAGGGCATAGGCCTCATCGTCGGTCGGATTGAACCGGATAACTTGGGAGGCCAACTGCTCGGCCTGGTCATAGCGGCCGTCGTTGGCCAACAGATACGCCTCGGCAAAGAGGGCGTCGGCACTGCCCGAATTGGAGACGGTAGATTCGGTCGTTTGGCATCGCCGATTCCTTTTCCTATCAGAACATCGATCGGCCCTCACCCCCGACCCCTCTCCCAAAGGGAGAGGGGGATTCAGGTTGGCGTCGGGGATCCAGGTAGCGGGATCTTGACGGTAGAAATCGCGCAACACGCCATACAACTCCGGATGCCGTTGTTGCAGGGCGTGGGGCTGCTCGAAGAAACATTCGGTGGCGACGGCGAAGAACTCGGCGCGGTCCGACGCGCCGTAGTGATCCAGCAGCGAGACTTCGTCCCGCCGGGCGTTGCCCACCAACCCCAGGTACTCGGCCTCGGTGACCCGGTACCAGTTTTTCATTTGCCCTTTTTCCAGCGGAGGCGTACCGTCCATATCGCCGTCGAGGCCGTCCACATGATGGGCAAACTCGTGGAGGACGACGTTTCTGCCCCGATCGGCGTTCTGGCCGCATTGAAGGACGTGATGCCAGGAAAGGATGATCGGACTGCGCGGCCAGGCTTCCCCCATGATGGGCCGGTCCGGCAGGAGGAAAAGACCTTGATATTTGCTTGGATGGAGGTACGCGGTCGGATAGAGAATGATGGATTGCACCCGATCGAAGTAGTAGGGTTCGTCGAGTCCCAAGACGAGCACGGCGGCCTGTCCGGCCACCGTGACTTTCATCTCCTCGGTCACGATAAAGCCCGAGCCGCCTTCCCAGTTCTTTTCGGCGACAAGAATCCGCACAACCGCCTGCATCATGGCCTGCTTGTCGGACGGGAGAAGCGGATAGTGCCGTACGTTCTGCTGAAGGATCTTTAGCCACGTCGGCGGAAACAGCTCGGCCAGCAGGTTTTGCCGCCGCCGATGCTTGAGCCAGGAGAAAAACATGGACCGTGTGAAGATCTCACCGAAAAAGGGAGGAGCGGGATTTCCCCCATTATACCAGCAGGGAGGACTGTGTGGAGTATGGAGTGCCCGAGGGAGCAATGAGGTTGCCTCAAGAAACGCGAACGCGTCTGCCGCGGGGACGAACGGGGTGCCGGAGCACGCTGGTTGGACCGGGACGTTTTATGCGGCCGACGGGCGGGTCGGCCTGATCACGCGGTCCCACGTATACGGTAGTCGTCCATCACGCGGCAAACGCGCCGCAAAAACAAGGCATCTCCATGTATCGAGGGGAGCTTGCGGACAAGCTCCTAAAAAAAGAAGTGTCTGCGGCATAACGTGCCGCGTTCGTGGCGCTTATGCGCCGTAAGTATTTACGTCTTGGAGTTCACCTCCTCTATGAAAATTCTAGGGGTGGGAGTGGAAAAGGAAAGTCTCGCGTCGTCAGGGATGTCGTTCTCGGCCAAAAAAAAGCCCTTTTCCGGCGGTTTGCCGGGGGCGACAGCATGTTTTCAACAGGACACTCGGGCCGGCGGCGCCGACGTCCGAACGATGGAAGAAAAGTCGGCATCGGCGGGACGGTGGTCCGCGGCGGGGGAATCATCCCCTCCTACTGTTCCGGGGCACTCGGCGGCGTACCGAATGCCCCTGAGACAGGACCGGAACGGGGGAAGTGCATTCGTAATTGAAAGGACGGCCGAAGATCGGACGGTTCGATGGAAATGAACATAACGAGAGGCTGTGGGCCTGCCGCGTCGGGTTGCGGGCCGGGGGCTCGGCCCGGGGACCATGTGTCCCCGGCTGCCAGCCCCCCAAAGCCCGCAATCACGCGACGTAGTTGGAAGAGATTTCCTTCGTTGTTTCCCGTTACATAGATATGCCCGGCGGAAAAGAAAAGTCAAAAACTTTTCCCCGGAATTTCTCAAGTTTTTCCGCGGCGGGCGTCCCGGCTGCGCGAGCGACCGCTAGAACGGTTCGGCCTTGCGAGACTGAAAAGAATTCGCTGCGGGGCAGAAAGAACGCAGACGGTTTTTTACTTGTTGATCGGATAAACCGCTGCGATCGGCAATCTTTTTGACATTCCGTACGGCGCATTCCGTGTTTGTACCTGCCGGGACTGGGGACGGCCCGGCTAGCGATTTCTCTGCCCTCACCCTGCCCTCTCCCGGAAGGAGAGGGGACTCACATCAGCCGGTGAATCGCTTGGCGATGAGGGAGATATTCTGGCCGCCGAAGCCGAAGCTGTTGGAGAGGGTAACGTCGCAGCGGGCCTGGCGGGCCTGGTTGGGAACGTAGTCGAGGTCGCACTCCGGATCCGGTTCCTCGTAGTTGATCGTCGGCGGCAGGACGTTGTCGCGGATGGCCAGCAGGCAGATGATCAGTTCGGTGGCCCCGGCGGCGGCGATCAGGTGGCCCATCATGCTCTTGGTGCTCGACATGGGGAGCTTCGGGGCGTAGTCGCCGAAGACCTTCTTGGAGGCCAGGGTCTCCACCTTGTCGTTGACCGTGGTGCTGGTGCCGTGGGCGTTGATGTAGTGGATGTCCGTCGGGGCGATTCCCGCATCGTGAATAGCCATTTTCATACAGCTTATCGCGCCGCGGCCCTCGGGATGGGTGTCGGTGATGCGGAAGGCATCGGCGGTCGAGCCGTAGCCAATGATCTCGCCGTGAATGGCGGCGCCCCGGGCCTGGGCGGACTCCAGGGCCTCGAGAACCACCATGCCTGCCCCTTCGCCGAGCACGAAGCCGTCGCGGAGCCGGTCGAAGGGCCGGGAGGCCCGGGTGGGTTCGTCGTTGCGGGTGCTGATGGCGGTCAGGAGGTTGAAGCCGGTGACGCCAAAGGGATGGATCATGGTGTGCGTGCCGCCGGAGAGCATCACGTCGGCCTCACCGCGGCGGATGATCTCGACCGCCTCGCCGATCGCCTGGCTGCTGGCGGCGCAGGCCGTCAGGCAGTTGACGTTCGGTCCCTGAGCGTTGAAGAGGCTGGCCACGTGCCCGGCCGGCATGTTCGGTTCCTGTTCGAGTTCGGCCAGGGGGTGGAGGGTTTCCAACCCCTTGCGGGTGAACCGGGCCAGATCGAAGCCTTCGCCGCCGCTTAAGCCCGCCACCATCATCTGCGTAAAGCGGTGGAAATCCTGCTGCCCTTCGCCGCTGCCGAGGTACACGCCGAAGCGGGTGGGATCGAGGCGGCTGACGTCCAGGCCGGAGTGGGCCACGGCCTTTTTGGCGGCACCGACGGCAAAGTGGGTGTGGCGGCCCTGGTACTGCCAATCTTCGGGATTCTCGCCCGTCTCCGAGAGATCCCAGTCGCGGACCTCGGCGGCAATTTTGGAGGGGAAATTGGCGGCGTCGAAGAGCGTGATGTAGCCGACGCCCGACTCGCCGCGGAGCAGGCGTCCCCACACCGTTTCCAGCTCGACGCCTAGGGGCGTGACGCAACCCATTCCCGTGACTACGACGCGGCGGCGCATGGTGCTTTTCCTTTTGGTAGGTTATGCTTCAGCATAACGTGACTCCATAAGAACATCCGTGATGCGATAGCGTAATCTCAATTCCGTTATGCTGAAGCATAACCTACGGATAATCGTTTACCCGTGTTTCTGCCCATTGCCATCGGAGTGGGGAGAGTTCCCCAGCAGCCGGGCGGGCGGCTTCAGCCGGGTGCCGTCGGGGGCGTGCCCCACCTCGAACGCCCCCAAGAGGCGCATCATCCTTAAAAAGGTTTCGGGATCGAACAAGCTGTTGACCCGGGCGTCGTTCAGATGGGCGAAGACGATCTCTGCTTCGGCGTGCAGGGTTTCGCCCCGGTAACTGGTGCAGGAGACCATCGCCCCCTCTTCCTTGATGTACTCGAGGGTTGCCGTGTACACGAGGGTGTTGCCGGGCAGGGCGTCGCAATAAAAGCGGGCCTTGGGAACCTTGGCCAGAATGACCTTTTCGGCGAACTGGTTGTGCTCGCAGACGAGCAACCCGCCGGTCTGCGCCATCCCCTCGATGACCAGGGAGTTGGGCATCATCGGATAGGAGGCGAAATGATCGTGGAGGTGCTCTTCGGCCAGGGAGATGCACTTGATGGCCTTGGCGTACCGTCCGCTCTCGAATTCCAAAAAGCGATCAATCCAATACCAACGCATGGCCGTTTTGAAAGGGTTCGGGGTTCGGGGGTCGGGGTTCAGGATTTTCGGCGTCCCCGTTTCCCGTCCTGAGCCTTGAATCCCCGGGGGAACGCGTCTCCCAGCGGATGAATCTTGGTTTATTCCGTCACGCCCAATTTGCCCTCCACGAAGCGGCACAGGTCGGCGACGCTCATCAGATTGACGAGGTCCTGCACCACGGGATTTTTAGTGAAGTTGTCGAGATTGGCAAAGGGCATCCGTTTCCGCAGTTCGGCCAGCCCCGCCTCGGTCACCTTGCCATCTTGGACGTATTGGGGATCGGTGAGGATGTCCTCCGGGAACAACTCGCCCTGGGGGATCTTGATGTTAAAAGCCTTTTCCAGGCGAAATGCAATGTCGAGGAAATCGATCGACTCGGCACCCAGATCACCCACCAACGTGGCCTCGGGCTGGACTTCCTCCTCTTCCACGCCCAAGGCGTCCACTAAAGAGGACTGGATTTTTTCGAACACTTCGTCCTTAGTCGGCATGTGATTCCATCTCCGGACTGAAAAATAGGGTTCAGGGTTCAGGATTCAGGGTTCAGGACCGTTTGACGTGAAATATCATTAATCCTGAACCCTGAACCCTGAACCCTCATAACGAAACGACTTATGCACTCCAATTTCCGATTTAATATCCCCCCAAGCTCACGCCGCCGTCGACGTGCAGGATTTGTCCGGTAAGATAGGAAGCCTCGTCGCTGGCGACGAAGGCGACCGCCGCGGCGACCTCCTCCGGCTGACCGATCCGCTTCAGGGGGATGATCTGCTTGATCTGCGCCCCGGCCAGGCTGCGGACCGCCTGACTCATGTCGGTTTCGATCATTCCTGGCGCCACCGCGTTGACGCGGACGTTCCGCGGGGCCAGTTCCTTGGCCAAGGCCCGGGTCAGGCCGTTGATGCCGCCCTTGCTGGCGGCGTAGTTTGCCTGGCCGCGGGAGGGAAAATCGGCGGCGGTGCTGGAAAGATTCACAATGCTCCCGCGGCGCTGCATCATCATCGGCTGCGTGACCGCGTGGCAATAATTGTAGGTGCCGCCCAAATTCACGGCGATCACGGTTTGCCATTGCTCCGCGGTCATCGCGCCCAGCAGCCCGTCGTGGACGATTCCCGCCGAGTTGACCAGGACGTCGATCGCCTTCCACTCCTCGAAGAGCAGATCGGCGATTTGATGGGCCCGGGCCAGGTCGCAAACGTCGGCCTGCAAGGGGCGGACCTCGGCCGGCGCGGACTGCAATTCCTGCACCAGGGCCTCCGCGGCGGCCTGATTGCTTTGATACACGAACGCCACGCGGGCACCCTCAGCGGCCAGGCGCTTGACGCACGCCCGGCCGATGCCGCGGCTGCCGCCGGTCACCAGCGCCGTTTTACCTGCAAATCGCATGCAAATTGTTTCCCTGGAAAGCCGAAGGTCGAGAGTCGAAAGTGGATGGCACTTACTCGACCTGCGGCGCTTACCTTTGGATGTCAGTCTTGGAATGCCTTACGAGGTCGAGACGGCCGGCTCTTCCACCGGCAACGGATACAGCAAGGCAAATTGTTTTCGCTGCTGGCGGATGATTTCCTGATCGGTCCATGTATTCCACGGTTGGGTATCGGCCAGATTGTACTGCTGCAAGGTGAGCCGGGCGCTAACGATGATCCGGCCGTCCACGGCGCCCTGGGCTTTGAGTTTCGTTTCCCGATCGCCCGGCTTGACGATCTCCGCCCTGATGGTCAATATCTGGCCGGGTTGGAGAAACTGGGCGTACTTCACGTTTGCCGCTTCTTTCAAGACGACGATGCTGTGCGCGAAATCTTCGTTGTAGCGCACCAGCCACGCCCCGGCCTGCACCATGGACTCCAGCATCAAAACCCCCGGCATCACGGGAAAATGGGGAAAATGATCGGCAAGATATTCCTCGGCCATGGAAAGGGATTTGATCGCCGCGATCCGCATTCCCGGCTCCAACTCGATAATCCGGTCGACGAGCGCGAAACGCATAGGTCTTCTCTAAGAAAGGAATTACGACGTAACAGACGGGAAACTTTTTAATATATCTTGTTCATCTCGAGGCGACAACTGGAGGTTAGCGAGGAAATACCGGTCACCTTAACTCCATGAAGTGCAGCAGTTTAGCAAAAAGTCAGGCCTTTGACTAGAGATTTTTTTTGGAATCCGCCGGTACGGTTGAAAAACAAACACCTGTCAAAATGACAGACCGGCCGGTGCGGAAGACCCTTGAGCGATAAACGTAAGTTCTTGCCCTTATTGGATTAATGAACGGAACGCAGGGATCGGCACAGGCTTTGCTTATAATCTTTTCGTGAAGCCTGGAACCATCGAAAGGAGATCATTTATGACCATTTACTACAATCCGCTAAATCAATTGCGGCACGAGATGGATCGCTTGCTCAGCGGAACGCTCGGTCCCGCGCTCGAAGGGATTTGGCCGGGCGCCTTGCGGAGCCAACCCGCCGTGAACCTCTGGGACGCCGGCGAGAGCTTGAAGGCCGAGACCGAGCTGCCCGGCGTGAAATCCGAGCAGATCGACATTTCCGTCTTGGGTCGCGAACTGACGATCCGCGTCGAGCGCCCCGAGGTGGTCGAAGAAAACGTCACGTACCACCGCCGCGAACGTCCCACCGGTTCCATCCACCGCGTGCTCGAACTCCCCTGCGACGTCAAGGCCGACGGCGTTACGGCCGAATTCCTCAACGGCGTGCTCACGCTGACCCTGCCCAAGGCGGAAACCGCCAAACCGCGGAAGATCACGGTCAACGTCAATCCGGAGTGAGGGACGGGGGATCAGGGACGCGGTGAGAGAACGAAGTCATTTTATTTGAAAGGAGAACCACACATGACTGACGAAACAACAACGATCCCCGCCGGCGGAGTGGCGGCCGCCGAGCACACCCGCTCGGGCCAATGCTACCGCCCGCAGGTTGATATCCTGGAGCAGGGCGACGAGCTGCTGCTGCGCGCCGACGTGCCGGGGACCAGCGCCGATCAGATCGACGTCAAGTTCGAAGACGGTGCCCTGACCCTGCATGCGGTCGTCACGCCCCGGACGCCCGCCAACGGGCGGTACCTGCTCCGCGAGTACGGCGTCGGCGATTTTTACCGCACCTTCCAGGTCAGCGAAGTGATCGACGCCGGAAAAATCTCGGCCGAATGCCGCGACGGCGTGCTCACGCTCCACCTGCCCAAGGCGGAGGCGGTGAAACCGAGAAAGATTGCGGTCAAGAGTTAATAGGGAAAAGTCAATAGGGAATAGAGGACGGCAAATAGGATCCGAGGTGAATGCATGTTTCTATCGCCTGTCAATGATTCCCTATCGCGAAAATCAGAAAGGAGGACTGACCCATGAATCTGATACCCTGGCGCAATAAACAACGAGAGGACCTTGTTCCGGAATCGCCCCTGGTCACGCTCCGGACCGAAATGGACCGGCTTTTTGATTCCTTCATCCGCGAGCCGTTCGGGGCCTGGGATTGGCCGGGCTTTCTCGGCGGCCAGCAAGGCTGGCCGGCCGTCGACGTCTCCGAATCCGAAAAGGAGATCCTGGTCCGCGCCGAACTGCCGGGCGTCGATCCCAAGGAACTGGACGTCTCGGTAACGGGCAACCAACTGATCCTGAGCGGCGAAAAGAAGGAAGAGAAGGAGACCAAGGAACAGGGCTACTATCATAGTGAAGCCCGTTACGGCACTTTCCGCCGGGTCATTCCACTGCCGGAGGGTGCCGATTCGGAGAAAGTCGACGCGCAATACGCCCACGGCGTGCTGACGCTGAAGATCGCCAAAGCGCCGTCGGCGGCCGCCAAACGGATCGAGATCAAGGGCGTTTAAAGAGAAGTATAGCCCCGGCACTTGTGCCGGAAGTGGGTGGAAGAGAACACTGCGCCCGGCACAAGTGCCGGGGCTGAACACGTTCAGTCTTTTCGTGAAAAATTCAAATCGACCACGCCCCGGGAGGGAAGTTCTCGGGGGGAAAAATGCCGCATTTTCTCCCCGCGACTCCGTCGCGGGGCGTCTCGTTTCAATCGACCGGCGCCGCGGGCCGGGGCTTGACATCGCCGGTGAATTCCCGGATGCTGAGGGAATGTCGAAGAGCAAAATCCTCATCGCCGATGACAATCTGCCGAACGTGGAACTGCTGGAGGCCTATCTGGCCGACCTGGACTGCGAGGTGGCCGTGGCCACCGACGGCCGCCAGACGCTGGAGAAGGTGACCGAGTTCCAACCGGACCTGATCCTGCTGGACATCATGATGCCGAAGCTCAGCGGGTTCGAGGTCTGCAAGATGCTGAAAAAGGACCCGGCGACCAAACACATCATGATCCTGATGGTCACGGCCCTGAACGAATCGGGCGACATCGAGCGCTCGCTGGCCGCCGGCTGCAACGACTTCTACAGCAAGCCCATCGACAAGCTCGGGCTGATCACCCGGGTGAAGAATCTGCTGGAACTCCGCTCGGTGACCGACGAGTTGGAGCGCCTGCACCGCTACATCGACAATATGGAAGAAGGGCTCGGACCGCAGACGAACTTGACGAATGCGTGATTGAGTCATGCGTGTACGTACTTCCCACAGCGCTTTGCCGACTCCAGCGGCGATTTCAAATAGTGTGGCACTCCCTGAGCACCAGCAAAGGGCGTAACGTCCTTAGACTTCCCTCGCCCTTTTTGACGCCGCGCCATGCGGATCCTCGCCGAAACGGCGCGTTGACGAGAGACGGGGCTTGTGCACACGGTTCCGGAGGAGGGATAATTTTTGTTGCCGTATTGAACGAAGTCGCCATCATTACCAGGTCATTGCAGGATTGACCGCACCGCGGAGGTTATCATGCATCGGAATTGGTTTTTGTTGTGGACCGGGCTTGTTGTTTGGGCGTTGGGGATGAATTCTTCGTTCGGGGCCGAACCTGCTTCCTTTGAACTGTGGACGAAGAACATCGACAGCAGCCACAAGTCGGCGTACGGCCGGCGGCCGCTGCGGGTGCGGATTTCGCCGGAGGGGAAGATCGTCGGAGTGAAGCTGGGCGCGGACGCGGCCGAGCGGCCCGTCTTGGGCGAGACCGTGTTGCAGGATTGCCGCGGGGAGGGCGTGCCGCAGGCTACGCGGCTGGACGGCGGCGGCGTGGAGTTCGAGAAGCGGTTCGTCGATAAGGCCGGACAACACCACGGCACGCTCGTCGAGCGGTTTCTGCCCCAGGCGGAAAGCATCCGCTGGGAAGTGGAAATCCGCGGCGAGGGGGAGCCGTGGAGCACGCCGATCGAAACGCATTTTCGCTGGACAAAAGAAGGGGACAGTCCCAATTTTCCTTCGCAAAATTCGGGACAGTCCCCGAGCCTTTTCTGGACCGCCTGGGGCGATCCCCGGCCAGATGGCGCCGATTGGACCGATCCGCTGCATCCCGCGGCTTGGGCCGACCGGGAATTTTTCTACGGCGGACGCCGCTTTAAATACTTCAAGGAACCGAGCACGTTTTCACTCCCCCTGGCGTCGATCCTGGACGAGAAACAGGACGCCGGCCTGAGCCTCGTTCTTTCGCCCGACGACTTGGTCCTGACCCTGAAGATGCGGACCACGAAAACCGGAGACGTGACGTTCTCCCGCGAGCATCACCGGCTGGGCAAGGACCACGTGGTCCGCTGCGCGCTCGACCTGACGGCCCATCTGGCCGACTGGCGGGGCGGCCTCGCCTGGATGGCCGGCCGTTATTCCGAGTATTTCAATCCGCCGAATCCCCTGGTCGAGCAGATGGCTGGCTGCGGGGCGTACTCCAGCCACGCCGACATCACCGAGGTCGAGCGGCTGATGCGGATGGCCTTCCGCGTGAACTGGAAGGCGAGCTTCGACTTCCCGTACATGGGGATGTTCATTCCGCCGGTCGCCACGGACACCGAAGAGTGGACCGATTTTATGAAGAAGCAGACCTCCGTCGCCAAGATGCGGGCCTCGGCCCAAACGCTGCGGAAGTTGGGTTTCTACCTCTTGAATTACTTCAACGTCACCGAGTTCGGCGCCTATCTTCAGTTCCCGCCGCCGCCGAGAAAAGCTGTAGCCGACGAGGACCTCTGGAAAGACGCAAACGACTTTACGCACAACGTTATGAGCCAGGCCGTCTTGCCCAATGCCGACGGCAAGCCGATCCGCTCGTGGGAAGGCTGCGTGGTGATGGATCCCGGCGAGAAGGTCTACCAGGATTTTCTGATCGAGCAGGCGCGGCGGCACATCGAGAAATTTCCCGAAAGCTCCGGCATCTGCATCGACCGGCTGGATTGGATCATGGAGTACAACCGGCAGCGCGACGACGGCGTCACGTGGCTCGACGGCAAGCCGGCCCGGTGCCTGGCCGTCTCCTGGCACGAACTGCTCCGGCGGCTCGGCCCGCTGATGCACGCGGCGGGCAAGGTAATCTACGTCAATCCGATGTACCCGCGGATCGACATCGTGCGGCGCGTGGACGGCTTCTACGACGAGCACGGCCAGTACCCGCACAGTCTGAATACGTGCAGTATCCTGGCCCTGAACAAGCCGTACATGGCCTGGACTTTACAACTGGAAGATCTCGACAAGGACCCCGACGCTTATTTTCAGCGTCATTTGCACCTGGGCGCCTACTTGACGGCCCCCGTGCCGGGCAACGATCACACGATCCTGCCCGACCCGAAACGCGATCAATACTTTTTCGACTACGGCCCGCTGATGGACTGCCTGCGGGGCAAGCGGTGGGTTCTGCTGCCGCACGTGGTCCGGGTGGAAGGCGACAAGGCCCTGGCCAACGTCTTCGAGGTCCCCGGCGGTTACGTCGTGCCGGTCACGTTCGGCGGAAAAGAATCATCGGTGCAGGTGGTGCTACAAGGCCTGCCGCACCTGCCCGGCCAGAAAATTTTCCGGGTCTCGGCCTTCCACCCGGGCGACGCCAAACCGGTTGTTCTAAACGCCGTGGAAGAAGGCCGATCTCTGAAAATCGACGTCCCCCTCGTGCGCGGCTGCGCCATGCTGCAAGTTAACTATGCCTGGATGGAACCGCTGGCCGCGTATTTTCACGATACGGTCAACGTCGAACTTGGTTCGACTTTCAGCGGGGAAGCAGCGTTCCACTACACGCTCGACGGCAGCGAGCCGACGCCGCAGTCGCCCCGCTACTCGGGACCCGTGGAGTTGCGGCAAACGACGACGGTCAAGGCGGCCCTGTTCCGCGACGGCCGGAAGCTCGGCCGGACGCTCGAACGGGAGTACGTTAAAATTCCGCCGGCCAAAACCGTCAGTTCTCCCTCGGGCGTCCCTCTCGACGACGACGCGAAAGCCACCCGTGATTCACCCCAGGCGTTGCCCGACTCCCCGGAATTCACCCTGAAAACCGAAAACCTCCAGGTTCGCCTCTCTCCCCAAGGAAAGATTCTCGGCGTCACACTTCCCGGAGAGACGGCCGAACGGCCGGTAACGGCTGAAACGGTCCTTGCCGGGTGCCGGCTTGAGGGTGCGCCGCAAGCCAGACGGCTTAACTCGGGCGGCATCGAGTTTGAAAAGAGATTTGCCGACAAAAAAGGGCATCGCGCCCTGCTGATCGAACGCTTCCTTCCCGAGAAAGACAGCATTCGCTGGGAGTATCAGGTCCGCAGCGAAGGCGAGTCTTGGACCGCGCCCCTGCAAACGCGCGTTCATTGGCCCGGCGCCCAACAGAGCACCTTTTGGACCGCCTGGGGCGATCCTCGGCCGAAAGCCGATGGTTGGAGCGATCCGTTACGCACCGCGCCTTGGACGAACCGCCGATTCACCTATGGCAACGATAGTTGCATCAAGGACGCCAACGCGTTTTCGCTGCCCCTGGCCTGTCTGCTCGATCCCCAAGAGGACGCCGGCCTGAGCGTGGTGCTTTCTCCCGAGGACTACTACGCCGAGATGGAGATGACGATCACGCCCCAAGGCGATTTAACCTTTTCACGGCTGCACCACCGTTTTGATAAAAGCAACACCGTCCGCGGCGCCCTCGATCTGGTTGCTCATCCGGCCGACTGGCGAAGCGGCCTCGGCTGGATGACCCGGCGCTACGCGAACTTTTTTGATCCGCCGAACCCCGCCGTCCAGCAGATGGCCGGTTGCGGGGCTTATTCGAGCCATGCCGTCATTTCCGAAGTGGAACGGCTGATGCAGATGGCCTTCCGCGTCAACTGGAAAGCCAGTTTTGATTTTCCTTATATGGGCCTGTTCCTTCCGCCAACCGAATCGGACACGGAAGAATGGATCGACTTCAAAAAGCAAAAAACGTCGATCGCCAAGATGCGGGCCCATTCCAAAGATCTGCGGCGGCTCGGCTTTTACGTCCTGAATTACTTCAACGTGACGGAATGCGGAGCGTACTATCAATATCCCCCGCCGCCGCGGAGAACCAAAAAAGACGAAGATCTTTGGAAAGACGCCAACGATTTCCTCTTCTACGCGGTCGGCGACGCCATTCTCCCCGGTCCGGACGGAAAGCCCATCGCATCGTGGGAAGGTTGCGTGGCCATGGATCCTGGGGAGAAAGTCTATCAGGACTTCATGATGGAACAGGCCCAACGCCATATCGACCGCATCCCGGAAAGCTCCGGCATCTGCATCGACCGGATGGATTGGATCCACTTCTTCAACCGGCAGCGCGACGACGGGGTGACTTGGTATAAAGGCAAACCGGCCCGATCCCAGGTCGTCTCCTGGCACGAAATGATGGATCGCCTGGGCCCCCTGATGCACGACGCCGGGAAAGTGATCTACGGCAATCCGCACTATGCCCGACTCGATTTAATGAACCATGTAGATGGCATTTACGATGAGGCCGGACATCTGGAAACCAGTCTCAACCTCTGCGCCTGGATGGCCATCCACAAGCCGATTATGGAATGGACCAATCGTTTTCCCTCCTGGAAAACACAGGCCGACGCCCTCTTCCAACGCCATCTCCACATGGGAGCCTACTTGACTGCTCCCGTACCGGGCAACGACCACGCCATCCGGCCTCATCCTGAAAGCGATCAAGCCTATCTCGACTACGGCCCGTTGCTGGACGCCCTGCGCGGCAAGCGGTGGGTGTTGCTGCCGCACGTGGTCCGCGTCGAGGGCGACAAGGCCCTGGCCAACGTCTTCGAGATCCCCGGCGGCTACGTCGTGCCGGTCACCTTCGGGGCAAAGGAATCGTCGGTGCAGGTCGTCCTCCAAGGGCTTCCGGAACTGCCCGGCCAAAAAGGCTTTCAGATCACAGCCCTTCACCCCGGTGTAAACAAGCCCGTAGAACTGGCAACAACAGCCGAGAGTGCGAATCTGCTAAAAATCGACGTCCCGCTCCAACGCGGCTGTGCAGTGCTCGTCCTGCGTCATACGTGGATGGAGCCTCAACGGGTTTTGTTTGACGACACCCTGGAAGTGCGGCTGGGCAGCACCTTGCCGGGCAGTCTGCATTACACGCTCGACGGAAGTCAGCCGACGAGTGCATCGCCTCGCTATACGGCACCGATCAAGCTCGAGCGGACGACGGTCGTCAAGGCGGCGGCTTTTGATCGTCAATCCCGGCTCGGCGCGGTGCTCGAACGAGAATACATTAAAATTCCCCTCGCTTCGCCAAAAGTCTCCCCGGCAGGCGGATTTTTCGACGACGCCGTGGAAGTCACCGTCGTCGCTCCCCAGCCCGTGCCGGGCGAGTCGATCCATTATACTCTGGACGGCACGGATCCGACCCCCGAATCACCCGAATACACCGCCCCCGTGCAGCTCGACCGCTCGGCCCGGTTCCAGGCAGCCCGATTCACTCCCGAGGGCGCCGGTTTGCGGGCTATTGCCGAATTCCATCGCCGGGGCCCCAAGCCGCCGCCGCCGGATATCCACTTGACGGATTTGACTCCAGTCAAGGCCACAACGAACTGGGGAGGAAAACCCCGATGGAACCGCTCCATCGGCGACAATCCCCTCCGGCTTGGCGGAAAGGTCTATGCCCGCGGCGTCGGGGTCTGTGCGAATTCGGAATTGCAGTACGAACTGAAACCGGAGTACCGCCGCTTCGTCGCCGTCCTAGGCGTGGACGACGCCATGCAATCGTATCGCCAAGGCACCGTGGTTTTCGAGATTTGGATCGACGGAGAGTGTCTTTTCCACGCTCCGGTGATGCGGCCCGGCGATTACACGTATGCCGATCTGGCAATTCCTCCCGGTAGCCGGCGGATCCGGCTGTTGGCCTTGTGTGCCGGCGACGGCATCACATGCGACCACGCCGATTGGGCCGACGCGGGATTTTTAGTGCATCAAGATTGATTCGCTGCAAACCATGCTCCCACCTGCCGGTTACCTCTGGCGGGAAAGAGCCGGCGGCGCTGATCGTGCTGTAAGGCCTGCCGAAAAAGCCCCGCTGGACGCCCCAGCGCGAGTATGTATAAACCCTTCGGATAACAAGTAAATCTCCTCTTCATCTCCCAAGGACAGCTATCGATAGTTCATTTTTTATTCAATGTCGTCCAATGACTCATTTTCCAATGCATCATCTTCACTATTGGATTTTAATGTCCGAAGCGTGAACCGGCCAAAGAATGAATACCATAAGCACGTCATTTATCGTCCATGTTTTTTCCTAGAAATTGGGCCACCGTTTTTGGTACAATCCTTTCGAATTATTCCCTGAAAAGATATCCCGAATGGGTTATATATGTGTATTTTTCGTGGAAAACATGTCTTTTGTTCCCCAACTGTCCGTCGATTACCGGTGTCAGCCGGAAGTATGGCGATTGCATCACCTCAAAATCAATATTGATTCCCATTCCCTCCCTGAATTGCACAAATCGCACTCCCGTTACCCAAAAATAGGTTCCGATAACAATGGTAACCGCATACTATTTAAGAAGTTACAGCTACAGGCCTCTATGCGTATCCGCTTGGCTCACTCCCCTCATAAAGGTGTGTTCGAAAGCTGCTTTACACCGTAAGCCGGTCCCGGTTTATCCCGGATAGAACTATGACCCCCCGCGAGCGATTCCTGAAGACCTTCCGTGGCGAGACGACCGACCGCGTGCCGGTGACGCTGTTCATCTGCGACCAGGGACATTTCATCAACCAGGTCTATCCGGAGGTCGATCCGGCGGACTATCTCACGCTGCAACTGAAGGTCATCGAGATCCAGGAGCAACTCGGCGTGGACGTGTTTGTCCGGGTTCTGTACGGATTGAACGATCCGCTCTCGATCCATACCGGCGGGCTGAACGTCTCGCGGCAGACGGCCGATTGGGAAGTGTCCACGGAGACGATACACAAGGAAAACACCGTCGTGCAGCGCTCCACGATCCGCACGCCCGGTGGGACGCTGACACAGGATTATTCGATCTCCGAGATCCGGCCCGGCACGTTCGTCTACGCCTGCACGAAAAAGCCGATCCACTCGCCCGCCGACTTGGAGATCGCCGTCCAGTACGAGCCGCCGATGCCCGACTCCTATCCGGCAAAGGCCCGGGAGCACATCCAAATCCTTAAGAAGGCCGTGGGCGAGTCGGGAATCGTCGGCTCCTGGACGCCCCATGGACCCTTCAACAACGCCTCGCTGTTAGTCGATCACGAGCGGCTTTACAGTCTGTTTCTGACCGACTACGAGTTCTATGAGAAACTGATGAACTTCGCGATGAACCGCATTCTGGACTACACCCGGGCGATGGACGACGCCGGGGTGGACGTCCACTGCGTGGGCGGCAACGTGCCCGGCGGATTTTTGGGACGCCGGACGTACGACCAATACATCCTTCCGTTCGAGCGGAAGTACATTCAATTCGTCCAGCAGCGGGGTACGCCCGCGATGTACCACAACTGCGGGCAGATCATGAACCTGGTCGAATCGTACAAGGACCTGGGCGTCCGCGTCGTCGAGCCGTTCTCGCCGCCGCCGCTGGGCGACGCCGACTTAAAACGGGCGAAACAACTCGTCGGCGACGCCTACGTGATCCTCGGCGGGGTCGATCAAGTCAACGTCCTACAGCAGGGAACCGTCGAGCAGATCCGGCGGACCACCGAGGAAACATTAGAGATCGGCAAACCCGGCGGACGGTTCATCCTCCAGTCCGCCGATTTCCTCGAATACGGCACCCCGCTGGAAAATCTCGAGGCCTACGTGCAGACCGCTCTCGAACACGCGGGGTATTGAAAGAGCAAGGATTAACGAGGTGTAAAATGTCACAATGGGTGAGTAGTGTATGGACCTCGATTGGGCTCCTTATTACTGTTGTCGTCTCCGTTTCGGCGGCGGACGTGCCGCAAGAAAAGGGCAACCGGCTGGTGGAGGACTTCGACTATCGCGGCGTGACGCTCGACGGAGGGCTGATGCGGACGCAATTGGACGAGATGCGCGAGTATTATCTCCGCATTCCCAACGACGACCTGCTGAAGGGATTCCGCAAGCGGGCCGGGCTGCCTGCTCCCGGCAATGATCTGGGCGGCTGGTACACTCCCGATATCTTTAACGCCTTCGGCCAGTTCGTTTCCGGGCTGGCGCGGATCCACGCGGCCACGGGCGACCCGACCTGCCGGGAAAAAGCCAACTCGCTGCTGGCCGAGTGGGGCAAGTGCATCGCCAAGGACGGTTATTTCTTCTACAGTGCGAAGCCCAATGCCCTCCACTACTTTTACGACAAGATGGTCGGCGCCTTGGTCAATGCCCGGCTCTACTGCGGCAACCGCGACGCCCTGGATGACCTGAGCCGGATCACCGATTGGGCGATCAAACATTTGGAGCGCTCGCGCCGCCTGGCGGATACCAGCACGGAGTGGTACACGCTCAGCGAGAACCTCTATCGGGCGTACCTGGTCACGGGGGACACAAAGTACCGCGACTTTGCCGCCGTCTGGGAGTATCCCGAGTATTGGAACCGCTACGCCCGCAAGGCGGACCTCGGCCCGCCGCCCGAGCGGAACGGAAAATCCTTCTGGTTCCATGCCTACAGTCACGTCAACACGCTAGGTGGGGCGGGAGCCGCCTATCGGGTCAAGGGCGAGGCACGCTACCTCGAGATCCTCAAGAACGCCTATGACTATCTGCAAGCGAACCAGGTGTTCGCCACGGGCGGCTACGGGCCGGACGAGGCGCTCGTCCCGCGCGACGTGCTGCTGGCCAAACTTCACAACACCAAAAACACCTTCGAGACCCAGTGCAGCACGTGGGCGGCCTTCAAGATGGTCAAGCACCTGATCTGTTACACGGCGGACGCGAAATACGGCGACTGGGTGGAACGTCTGGCCATCAACGGCATCGGCGCGAGCATCCCCATGACCGCCGGCGGCCAGGTGCTCTACTACTCCAACTACAGTCCCCGCGGCGGCGAAAAACGCAATTGCAACGACGGGTGGTCGTGCTGCACGGGGACCCGGCCCCAGGCGACCGCCGACTACGTGGACCTGATCTATTTCAAGGACGGCGACGGCCTGTACGTCAACCTGTTCGCCCCTTCCACGTTGCGATGGGAGGTCGGGGGGACCCAGGTCACCGTCCGCCAATTGACGCGGTTTCCCGAAGCGCCGCGGACCGAATTCCTGCTGGAAACCGAGCGGCCGGTCGAGTTCGGGCTGAAGATCCGCAAGCCGCAGTGGCTTTCCGGGCCGATGACCGCGCAGGTCAACGGGAAACCGGCGGACTTGAAAACCAGCGCCTCCGATTGGTGTGGAATTCACCGGCAGTGGAAAAGCGGCGATCAGTTGACGGTCGATTTGCCGATGCGGCTTTGGGACTGCCCCCTGGTTCCCGGCAGCGATTATCCCACGGCGATCCTCTACGGACCCGTGGTTCTGGCAGCGCGCGCTCCGGACGCCGGATTCGTCAACAAGATCGACTTGAAGCACCTCGATCGTTCCTTGACTCCCGTAGACGGCGAGGCGCTTACCTGGCGCCTCACCCCAGATCCGACGGTTCTCTTGCGGCCGTTCTATACCTATAAAGAAGGCGAAGGATATTATCTTTATCTCGATCCGGCCGCGGCCCGGTACATCCCGCACGGCGGGGCCGTGAACTACGGCCGACACTGGAACGTCACCGAGCCCTTCCACTTTACCAACGTGGCCGGTGCGACCGCCGAAGTGAATTTCGAGGGGACCGGCATCCGCTGGCAGGGTCTCAAATTCGACGACGCCGGCCGGGCGGAAGTTACGATTGACGGCAAGTCCGCCGGGATTGTGGATCAGTACGGCCCGGGCCGGGGACTGCCCTTCCAGTGGACCTCCGGAAAGCTCAAGCCGGGCAAGCACACCCTCCGCTTGATACTCCTCGAAGAGAAGTCGAAAGCATCGAAGGACCGCTTCATCAACGTCGCCGGTTTCGAGATCCTCGAATGAATTTGTGATCTTGGGGTCAGAGCGTCAGTAGTCAGTAGGAAAAATTTAATGTTTCCCGTTACTGACTACTGACGCTTTGACCCCAAATTCCCAATTCATTCAATACGTCTTGACGTCCACGGCGGCGCCCTGGCGGTCGGCGGAGACGTAGGCGCTGTAGATCGTGGAGATGGCGTCCGCGCCCAGGTGAATGTCGCCTTCCAGCGGATCGCCGTAGGCGATCGTGCGGTAAAAGGCCTCGATCTCCTGGGGGTAGCCGGTGAACCAGTCCTCCTCGGGCGAGGTGCAGGCCCAACCCTGCTTGGTGCCGATCTTCTCCACGACGTAAATGTCGGCGAAGTTCTTTTCCACCGGATTGTAGGTCATCAGGGCCGTGTTGGGATTGATGTTGCAGACGGCGCGGTGGTTGTTGGCGCAGACTTCCAGCCAGTTGTGGATGCCGCCGAGCACGATGTCCGAGGCGATGATGTCGGCCATAGTGCCGTCGTCGAACTCGACGTGCATGACGGAGAAATCGTCGATGTCGTAGTAGTCCTTGCGGATGTGCCCCTCGTCGCGGAAGTTTTTCAACCGGGTGACGGCGTGGGTCCGGGCGGAGACGTTCTTGGGCCGGATCGGCTTGCCGTCGCGGACGCGGCCTTCGACCCGTTTGAGATACAACGCGGCGGTCAGGGGGTGGCAACCCTTGCCGATCATCACCCCGCCGCCGCAGCGGGCGGCGTAGGCGTAATCGACCGAGTGCGAGCCGCTGTGGGCCTCCTCGCCGTGGATCCAGAGGATCTGGCCGCCGGTCTTCTCCAGGATTTCCCGCTCTTTCTGGACCGCCGGGGCGTAGACCCAGTTCTCGGCGTAGAGCAACTTGCCCTTGCTCTGGGCTTCGGCGGCGAGCATCCGGTCGATGCTCTTCAGGGCCGCGTCCAAGGCGACCTGTTTGTCGGCCCGCTGCCAGTGGAAGTCCGGAGTGCCGTCGCCGAAGTAACCGGTCAGCGGCTTCTCGCAGATGACGAATTTATTGCGTTCCAATCCCGCCACCGAGATCGGCTCGTGGGCGATCGGCGGGACGCAGACGTGGATCACGTCCACCTCGTCCAGCAGGGGATCGAGCTTCTCGAAGAAGCGGATGCCGCGTTTTTCAGCATATTTCCGGCCGCCCTCCAGGTCCACGGTATGGGCGCCGACGACTTCGACGTTGACACCGTGGACCTTACAAACCGCCTCATAGTGGAAGGAGGCGGAGAAACCCGTGCCGATAATGCCCGTGCGGATCGTTTTCTTTTTCATTTTTCTAAGTCATGGGTTAGAGGTCAGGGCTTGGAGATTTTCACTGGGGGTTCCGGGCGAAACGCCGCCGCCGCAGGAGATCAGGATGCGGTGCCGGTCCTGCATGCCCGCGAGTTGGTCGGCGATCCAGCGGCGAATCTCCTGGGGCGCAGCCTGGGCGAAGACGTCGCGGGGGGGGATATTGCCCACCAGTACCACCGTTTCGCCCGCCCACTGCCGCATCTCGCCGAGGGAATGGTTAAAGGAAAAATTAAACATATTGACACCCATTTCGGCAAGGTGCCGGGCGGTGACTTTCCCGGCGGCGTCGTTGTGCAGAAACCTTACCGAAACCGGCCGGGCGGCAAACGCCTCTTTCAAATACGGCAGGGCGAACTCGCGGAAATCGTCGTCGCCCAAAAAACCGATCAAGTCGTCCAGCAGCATAATGCCGTCGATCGAATCGAACGTCTCAGCCTGCAAGGCGATCCACTCGCAGAGGAAATCGGTCACGATCCGCAGGAGAGCGTGGATTTCCCCGGGATTGGTCTTCACGCCCATCAGGAACTCGGTATGGCCCAGCAGGTAGGACGCGATATTCAGCGGCCCCCGGGCCACCGCGAAACGGAT
Organism: Pirellulales bacterium; assembly: GCA_016936015.1. GTDB lineage: Bacteria > Planctomycetota > Planctomycetia > Pirellulales > Thermoguttaceae > JAFGPV01. Next base: position 21,129 of record JAFGPV010000211.1, on the reverse strand, counting down.
GCGGTGTCCGGCGGCCTCGATGGCCGGCCGGCAGCGGCGGAGCCGATGGAGCACGAAGGGCAACAGGCCGTCGGTGCGGCAGTTCGGCTTCTCGACGTGGCGGATTTGATCAAAGTCGAAGATCGACCTGCCGACGTAAGGGAAGGCGTCTTCGAGAAAGACGCACTTCGCGCCGAAGGCCGAAGGCTCGGTACACATCCCGTATTCCGCCCAAAATCCCGGGAGAAAGAGAACCTCCGGAAACTGCCGCACGGCACGGAGGTTGGTTTCAAGCCAGAGTTGCTCGATGTTGAAATATTCCAACATCGAGATCCCCGCCCAGCCGGGCAACCAGGGGCTATCGATAATCAACCCCGCCGGCAAAGGATCGAGGACTTCCCCTTCCACCAGACGCAGCAAGGTTTGCCATTGTGGATCGGTCATTGCTTAATTGAGTTTTTCGAGATAATTTCGAGGGAGTTGTTATTCTTGGAATCTCTCTAAAATACCGTGTTTTTTCGATTTGCTCTATAGGTTGGAACGCAGGAAAGCTCCCGGCGAGGCGGTCTTCCATCCGACGCGGAAACCACCATAATAGGGGTAAAAAGATCGTTTTTTCAGACTACAATCAACCTGTTTTGCGACGATCGTCGAAAGGGGGAAAAAATATCAATCCCCCGTTTACCATGCCGGCACAATGTGTTAGAAATGTTGGTTTTACGTCCCTTATCCGATGGTGTGAAGAAGGCGATATTCCCTGCTTGACACCCGTCCCGCATTCTTTCCGAGGACTACCATGTCGCACTGGTTATTATTGGCGGCGTCCGAGGCCGAGAAGACGATTCTCCAGCTTGCTCCGGTCGACTTCGTCGTGATCGGCATCTATTTCGTGGTGGTTCTCTGGATCGGTTTTTACTTGAAGAAATCGACGGAAACCAGCGAGGATTTCTTCATGGCGGGCCGGAAGATGTCGGCCTGGATCGCGGGCTTGAGTTTCATCTCCGCCAACCTCAGTTCGCTGGAGACGATGGGCTGGTCGGCGATGGCCACGCAGTACGGGATGATCGCCGCCCACGCCTACTTTATCGGGGCGATCCCGGCGATCCTCTTCCTCGCCGTGGTGATGATGCCGTTCTATTACATCTGTAAAACCCACTCGGTCCCCGGCTATTTAAAACTCCGCTACAACGAGGGAAGCCGGGTGTTGGCCGGCGTATCCTTCACCTTTATGACCGTGCTGGTCTGCGGAGCGAATATGTTCGCCATGGCGAAGATCCTCAACATCATCCTCGGCTGGCCGATGGAGATGAGCATCTGGGTGTCGTCCATCACGGTGGCCATTTACGTCGCTTTAGGCGGTCTACTCTCGGCGGTGTTCAATGAAGTGGTCCAGTTTTTCCTGATCTGGCTGGGCACGCTGTTGGTGCCGATCCTCGGCCTGATCGAGTGCGGCGGCTGGAACAAGATGATCGATCGCATCAATTCGTTGAACCTCGGCGCGAATTTCACCAGCCTCTGGTCCAACCTCGGCTCGGCCAACGACAACGGCATGCACGTCCACTGGGCGGGCCTGGTCTTCGGCTGGGGCATCGCCATTTCGTTCGGCTATTGGTGCACCGACTTCCTCCAGGTGCAGCGCGTGATGGCCGCCAAGAGCCTGCGGTCGGCCTCGAACGGCACTATTATTGGCGCAGCGTTTAAAATGCTTGTGCCGCTCATTGTTACCGTTCCCGGCCTGTTGGGACTGGCTGTCTTGACGAAGACGATGGGATGGCATTTCGTCGGCGAAGAAGAAGCCGCCATTACGGGCCAATACAGCTATAACGACGTTTTGCCCCTCTTGATGGCCCGCTATTTGGGTCCCGGTCTGTTGGGCTTGGGCGTCACCGCGATGGTTGCCGGCTTCATGTCCGGCATGGCGGGCAACATCAGCGCCTTCGCCACCGTCTGGACCTACGACGTGTATCGTCCGCTGTTGGTGCGGAACGCCAAAGACTCGCATTACGTGGCGATGGGCCGGTGGTGCTCGATCATCGGGGTGGTTATTGCGATCGGTACGGCCTACGTCGTCATGCACTTCAGCAATATCCTGACCTTTTTCCACACGCTGGTGGTGTTGTTTGTCGTGCCCCTGTTCGGCGTGGTCATCCTGGGGATGTTGTGGAAGCAAGCCACTCCCCGCGGCGGTTTCTGGGGGCTGACCGTCGGCACGATCATCTCCTTCGCCATTTTCTTCTTCGTCCGCTGGTTCCCCGGGGGCCATGAAACCCTGATGCTGGACGATTTCCACGATATGCCGGCGATCCAAAAAACGCTCGTGCAGTCCGACGCGCCGCTGGCGAAATATCTTGCGAGTCATCTGTCCCCGGAAACGAAAGACAAACTCAAGGCATTAGACTGCGAACGGATCCGGCAAGAGGAATCCGAACCTTGGGCGAAGCGGTTTTTCCGTTCGCCCGATTGGGGTTTCGTGAAGAAGATCGCCGGAGTCAAAGGCGGCCTGGCGAACAACCTGAACGCCTTGATCGAAAAAGAATCGATCTACTCATCCGAACGGTTTGCGGACGTGGACCTGTCTGAGGACCTTTTAAAAGAGGCCCAAGAGGGGGCGACGGGCAAGAATCTGATCCGGCTCAATCGTCGCTTGCTCCACGCAGCGTATCCCGCGGAGTTCGGGGCGATGCAGAAATGGATCATGTCGAAGATCAATCCCACCTACGCCGAAATCATCGCCACGTCGCCGAAGGCGGATCAGATGGGCGTCAATCAATTTGCCGCCTTCTGGACCCTGTTGGCCACGCTGGGTACGGTCATCATGGTCAGCCTGTTCAGCCGGCCCAAGCCTGACGAGGAGTTGGGCGACCTCGTATACGGATTAAAACCCTTGCCCGACGAGGGCCCCTGCCCCTGGTACGAACGGCCCGGTCTCTGGGCCTTGGCCGTCCTGGCCGTGTTGATCGCCGTCAATATTTACTTCTGGTAATTCCCTTAACGTGAACCGCCTCCGCGAGGTTTATCCATTATGGAAGAACATCAACAAATCCCGTTGTGGTTTTTCATCGGCGTGCTCCTGCTGATTTACGGCGTGATGATTGCGGCCGCAGGCGTCTATTATTGGCATTTCCCGACGCAGGAAATCCAAAAAATCATGGCGTCCACCAAGGCAGCCGATATTGCCCAAAGTAAAATAATAAAACTTCACGCCGGCGTCTGGTGGGGCGCGTTGCTGACGGCCATCGGAGCAATCTATTGCCTGCGGTTCAATCCAATGAAAAAAAAGCGATAAACCCACCTTTGCGAGGGGTGGTGGTGCAGCTTCCGGTTTATCGTCATGTATACCCTCTTCCGGGGTCGCCAAGAGGCAACGACCGATCGGGGTACCCGTCTTGTGACCTATACTTACGCAGGGAGGATCAACCGTAAAACCGGAGGCAGAACCGATGATTCCCTCCATTGCCTGGAACGATTACTACTCGGTGGGCGAGCCGTCGTTGGACGCCGAGCACAAGCAAATCATCTTCTGTATCAATGACTTGTTCGCAGCCCTGCAAGAGGGCGCGCCCGCCCAGGCCGTCCGGCCGGTCCTCGACTGTCTCGTTCAATACACGCTGACCCACTTCCAACACGAAGAGGAAGTGATGCAGGCGTACGACTTTCCCGGTCTGGCGGAGCACAAGAAGCTGCACGATCAAATGCGCGAGAAGACCCGCACCCTGCATGAACGCGCTGAGGCGATCACGGGACAGGATCTCCTTTTCTTTTTGAAGCAGTGGTGGCTCGAACATATCCAGGGCGAAGACAAGAAGTACGCGCCGTATCTAAAGGTTTCACACAGCCGACGTTGAGGTAGTTACTCTACGTCTTCAGCAATTCCAGCGCCAGACTGCGGTTTTCCAGCGTGGATTTCACGACGCCGATGAGCGATTGGGCGAGGATCCGGGTGCGGACCATTGCGGAAGTAGCCTGGGCGTAGTCGGTATCGCCGATTTCGCTTGCCGCCGAGGCGAGTTGGACCTGCATCGAATCCAGGTTGGCCGAAGCGGATTCGAGAGTATATTTTTCAAAAGCGGCGGTTTCCACCCGGGCACCGAGGAGTTGCGATTCGGCTTGATCGAGAATAGCCTGGGCCTGCTGCCGGTCGCCGTTTACGAGATTGGCGGTTCCCCCGGAGGCCAAGTCGCTTAAGTTGCCTGCTGCTCCTCCTAGAGCCACCGCGGAGACGTCGGGCATCTGCAACGAGACGGTCTCGCTCAGATCGGAAGAGATCTGGAACTGCAAGGCGCCTCCGTCGAGCAGTTTTTGCCCGTTAAAATTCGTGTTCGCTCCGATCCGGTCGATTTCCTGCAGCGCGGCATCAACCTCCGCCTGCAAGGCCGCCCGCTGCGCGTCGGTCAAGGTCCCGTCCGCCGCGGCCGTCACGTTGCCGCGAATGGTGCGCAGCAACTCCAGCGACTGCCCCATTCCCGCATCGGCCCTATCCAGGGAGGATTGGGCGTGGGCGGCGTTCCGCGAGGCCTGCTCCATCGAGGCCAGTTCGCTCCGGAGTGACTCGACGGCCAACAGCCCTGCCGGATCGTCCGACCCCCGATTGATCCGCCGGCCGGTGCTCAGTTGCGCGCTGATCGCGGTAAGCTGCTGAAAAACTTGATTCAGATTCGCCAAGGCCGATAAATCCGCTCCCGATAAATTCGAGCCGATCCGCATGACGTTTTCCCCTCCGAGACAAGATACAGAAAAGTGATCTCTCCCATCGGGAGAGGCTATTTTTCACGGTTCCCTCTCTCCGATCCACTATCTGGCACCGGAAGGGGGTCAGGATAAGGGCCATGAGCCTCGCAGAAAAGAATCGCAGACCTCTTATAACTCTAGCATATTTCCACAAGTTCCTGGAAAACAAAGAGTTACACAAACAAAGCAGTCGCATCCTTCATTCCTCTTTTTCCAGCGCCTCCGCCCGTTTCAGATCGGCGTCGGCTTTCTCCTTCTCGCCGAGCTTCCGTTGGGCCGTAGCCCGGGCGCGGTAGGTCTCGGGATCGTGGGGATCGAGTTGCAAGGAGGCGCTGAATTCCTCGACGGCCTTTTTCGGCTCGTCGAGCCGCAGCCGGCAACGGCCCAGCCAGAGGTGGACCAGGGCGTGGTCGCCGTGGTCGAAAAAGTCCTCCGACTCCAAGCACATCCGCTCCAGAAGTGTGACCGTTTTTCGATACTCTTTCAGGCGGAAGAGTCGCTTCACGCTGATCCAATCGTATTGCCGGCCGTAGGGATTCCAGGGGTACTGGCTCTCGTCGGTCAGGCCGTGCAGGGCCTCGTCCGGCTGCTCCCACCACTCGGCGAACCAGAGCGACGGATCGGTGGAAAGTTTGTTTTTTTCGACGAAGGGGAGATACAGCTCGGCGTAGAACGCCCGGGTTTCCTGGGCGGCGAGCACTTCGTACTTGACGATTCCGGCGACGAACTGCCGGCGCGTTACGTTCCCTGCGGCCGCCCGGCGGTGGAAATCGACGTAGTGTTTCGAGTAATTGATGTTGTGCAATTCGTAGATTGCGCCGGCCCAAAGCTCCTCAAAGGAGCGTTGCCTCCGGCGCGGTCCGTACAACTCCAACACGATGTTGCCGTGCTCGTGGGCGGTGGGGGCGACGTGTTCGGCGTCGGAGTGGAGCGGCGGCGCAGGGTCCCAGTCGATCAGCGTTCCCAGACTCTCGCCGGCGAACTTTCGGGCGGCGAAGGTCCGCAGAAATCCGGCCTCCTTCGGGTATTGCGCCATCGGGGGCCGGTCGCGGATCATGCGGCGGACCTGCTCCCGGCCGTGTTTGATCGCTTCGGGAGCAAGGGGCTTGTCGGACCGGGGCCGGTACTTCGGCCCGACGTCGCCGGGATGCAGGCGGATGGCCTCCTTCAAGCCGGCGATTCCTCGCGGGTAGTCGCCTTTCTTCAGGAGGACAACCGCCCGCATCCCGACGAACTTCGCCTCCCGGGGACGGAGCTTGCACGCCGCGTCGTAGGCAGCCAGGGCCTCGTCCAGTTTGCCCTGACGGAGCGCGGCCTGCCCCCGTTCGTAGGCCTCCTCGGACTGGTCGGCGGCCAGACGTGCCGTTGTTCCAATCATTCCCGATAAACAGACAATGAGAATCGCCGTTGCCGGGAGGTTTCTATTGATGCCGATGCAGCCAATGATCGTTGTTCCACCGCAAACCCGGCTGTTCCAGCCGGGTTTGCCGGTCTTCTGGCCGTGGAACGGTTCATCGGCAATGCAGGGCTCAATAAACGCTTGTTTTTTTATGGGCGTTGGAGACATCGGGTTGGTTCCAATAACGTTTCCCTATCGGAATGCGGGGCGGACTGTCGATCTGCCGCAAATGTGGCAGGTTGGCAACCTGCCCCACATTGTAAAGCATCCTCAAGAATTGTAGATCAAGGGAGGGCCCGATTTCCAGCCGAGTTTTCGCGATCCTTCCGGTTGGTCAACGGGGAGGGTGTTTTTGACGGTTCGGGGGGGAAGTGGCGGGGGGTGGTTGGCGAGGGGTGCGAAGTCCGTCGGCCTCAAGTTCTTCATTTATTGTTGCTCATTTTCGCGATGAATTTTTACACAACGAGGGGGCGCGGAGTGCCGGATTTTGCGTGGTCGCGCGGGCATTGTTGTGGATGAATTGTTGTACGCCGGGAAGGCAATGTTTGGGTCGAAGGTCGAGAGTCGAAAGTCGAGGGCTGATTTTTCTCTTTTCCGCACGATGGGCGGTGGGAGCAGTCCCTACAACAGGTTTCGTTTTGGTCAACGGCATCGTCGATTGGGCAATTCCTAGCATTTTCCGTCCCTTATTGGGGGGGGCAGGTGGTGATCTGATGGTTTCCGTTGCGGAAGGATTACCCATTTGTTGTCTTTCGCTCCTCGAAAGCAGCGGTCGCTCCACGTGACTTTCGGGGGAGCGAAAGGCGACATTTGGGGGTGTGTTACTCAACATAATTAAATTTTCCACGAAAAATTTCTGCGAAGCTCTTTTTGAATTTAGCGGCGTCGGTTGGTGGGGAACCGGGCACCTATTTTCCACGCGGGGGAAGTGGGCTTGTGGATTATGGCAAACACTATATATACGCCTGTACATTTTATCAGGCTGACTGAGGATTGCAACGGAATTTTTTGGCCACCCCTAGAAGAGAGGGATTTTCGATGCTATCAATTGACTGCACTTCCCAACGTGCGAGGTATTGATTGAGAAGATCATCAAGCAAAGGTATCGCCGCGTCGTAGTTTTCGATGACACTTTTGCCGGGGCGACGGTTAGGGGCCACGCAATTTCGCATGTTTTCCATTGGATCCATGCGTTCTTTTAAGCTTGCTCTAAAAACGTCATCATCCTCATCGTCAACGGGCTTACGGGCAATCTGGTCGAGGGGCGGCCAAGTTTGCGCAAAGGGGGAATGGAGCGGAAGGCAGATCAGCAGTATCAGCAAGAGAGGGAATTCATTTTTCTTTTAACACGTCGTGATTGCGTTACTTGACGCTATCCCGCTCCCCATACTAAAATGCGCATCTACCGTTCCAAGCCGAGGTGGAACGTTTTTTTATGTCCTTTGGGAACCGCCTCCCGTCTAATTCAGGACTAACGAACATGCGAGCTGTCGTCGTTCTTTTCACTTGGTTGCCTTTCATTTCGTACGCCGTCCATGCCCAACCGCAAGAATCGACTCCCCCGAAGAAGTTGAAGTTAGCGTTGTCAACGGACTTTGGCAACGAGAACCACTGGCGGCGCGTGATTGAGTTCGCCAAGACGCATGAGGTGGAGCGGCTCGTATACTGGAGTTACGGGGAAATATGCGGAATGCCCACTCCGTGGACCTATCCGGGGCGGCCGTCCGAATTCCTCGGCGCCGGTGAGCGTAAGATGGCACTCCAGGTCCAGACAAGCCTGCGGTGCTCGGCGAAGATGACCTCCGAGGCGGGGATGGAGTTTTGGTACGTGTACCAGGGTCTGATGATGCCGGATCTGGATCGATTGCGGCGGATTGCGCCTGAACTCTTTAACCGCCACGGCGAGCCCGACATGGCGGGCGACGCCATATACGCGTTCATCGCGGGGCAACTCGAAGAATTACACGCGCTGGCACCCGAACTCGACGGTATCGAGGTCTGGATCATGGAGTGCGCGAACGTGCAGATTTTCCGGCTCGCGCATCAACCGCTTTCGACGGCGGAGATCATCGAGCGCATGGTGGCGACCATCCACAAGGCGTGCCGCAAGTACGGCTGGGAGATGACGCTCGACCTGCACACGGCGGCCGGCAACACGCAAACGCTTCAAGCGATCTTCGCGGCGGCCAAGAGGCGGCCCGACGTCATCATCTCGGGCGACAACGTCATCGGCGATTTCTCTTTGGCGCTTCCCTTCAACCGGCATTTGCACGAGGCGGCGAAGACCAACCGCGTTTGCGTTCATTTTGACTTGAACGGCGAATACTGGGGCCGGAACTACGTTCCAACGAGCGCTTTAAGGCAATATGAACGAGATCTCGAAGAAGCCCGGCGGTTGGGCGTCGAAAGCGTCAACGGCCGCATCAGCACGGCCCACGACGTTTGGAGTCCGCACGGCAACATTCTCCCCCGCTACCGGAAGGAGTATCCTCCTTTCACCAACCGCAGCCTTCAGATAACGTGCACCGACACGTTAGGCAGATTGAACGCCCATTTCTTCTGCCGGCGAGCGCGGGATCCGAGCGTCACGCGCGAGCAGGCCGCCAAGGAGTTCCTCGTTGAGCAATTCGGCAATTCAGCCGAGTCGCTCGTGCCCGTGTTTTTGAGGGTCGAGGAGGTGGACCAAGGCATTTTCTTTATGGGCGGCAACTACTTCGCTGCGCAATCCGTGGTGCGTGACCCGTGGCATTATCCGTTGTGGGGCTGGAACGAGTACATGACATTGCCCGCGGGCACCCCCTTTCCGACGAGCGAGATGCTCGCGGCAAAGCGAGGGAGTGCGGCGTTTGCGGGCTGGCCCACGCCGGTGGGGCATCGGACGCCCGGGCCGAGAGCGATTCTTGCAGAAAAGGCGGCGGCCCAGCATTCCGCCGAGCAACTCCTGGAGCAGGTGAAAACCGCCAGCGCCTCACTCGATCCTCAGGACCGCAAGTTTCTCATCCGCCAGTTCGAGGATCTCGTTTTTTTTTCGCGAATCTACCGGCTGGCGGCCGAGCTCGACGTGAACGCGACGCTGTTGAAGCGAAACGCTTCGTGGGACGGCCTGCCCGACCGTCAAGCTCTTGAACGGACGGTCCAAGAACTCCGTCGTGTCAGGGACGAATGGAAGACTCGCTATCCGGCAGATTCATTCGGCTTGATCAAGTTGATCGATAATGCATTGTCCAGATATGATTCCAAGGGAGAAAGTAAAAGAGCATAGTGAAACATCCCGTTTTTTTAAACAGAGCGGACTCTTTTTCGTTTGGATGAGAACAACCAGGCGTATTCAACAGAAGAATGCGTATCATGTATACGCCCTCAGATTTCCATGATCTGGTCAGCGGCCGGCAACGGGGGGCGGCGGCCGCCCTGGGGCGTCTGGGGCTGCGGCTGGCCGAAGTGCCCTACGCCTGGGCGGTCTCCTGGCGGAACCGGCGGTACGACCGCGGCCGGGCCGAAGTGCATCGGGCCGACGTGCCCGTGATCAGCGTGGGCAATATCACCCTGGGCGGGACGGGCAAGACGCCTACGGTGGCCTGGCTGGCGAGGTGGTTCCGCGCCCGAGGGATCCGTGTGTCGATCGTCAGCCGGGGTTATGGCGCGGAGGCAGGGGGACTAAACGACGAGGCCCGGGAGTTGGAACAGCAGCTTCCCGACGTTCCCCACTTGCAGAATCTCGACCGGTTGGCCGCCGCCCGGGTGGCCGTGGAAGAACTGGAAACGCAATTGATCATCCTCGACGACGGTTTCCAGCATCGCCGCCTGGCCCGGGATTTCGATATTGTGCTGCTCGACGCGTTGGCCCCGTTCGGCTACGGACACGTTTTTCCCCGCGGCACGCTCCGCGAACCGCTTTCCGGCCTGAAACGGGCCGACGCCGTTCTGCTCTCCCGGGCGGACATGCTTCCGCCGCCCGAGCGCGACGTAATCCGCCGCCGGGTGGCCGAGCTCAATCCCCAAGCCCTCTGGGCGGAGATCCGCCACGCCCCGCTGGACTTTATTTCCGCCTCCGGCGAGCGGCTTGCCTTGGATGCCCTGCCTCCAGGACCCGTCGCCGCCTTTTGCGGCCTGGGAAACCCCCAAGGATTCCGGCACACGTTACAAATTGAAATTGGGGTCAGAGTTGAAATTGGGGTCAGAGCGTCAGTAGTCAGTAAGCATGATGTCGACCTTATAAAATCAAGAAACCGATCTCAACTGACTACTGACGCTCTGACCCCAATTCCTTTTCGCGTGTTTCCCGATCACCATTTGTACAACCGCGCCGACATTGAAGAACTCGCCCGCTGGGCCGAGGATCTTGATGTGACCGCGGTCTTATGTAGCCAAAAAGATCTCGTCAAAATCGGCCTCCCCCGACTCGGCAACAAACCGCTCTACGCGTTGCGCATCGCCGTGGAATTTCTGACCGGGCAGAAAGGCTTTGAAGAACGATTGCAGGAATGGGGTCAGAGCGTCAGTTGTCAGTAAGACAACTTTTCTTCCAGCACGGCCAGAAGTTTTCTGACGTTGGTGCCCTCCTTCTCGACGATGTGGAGGGCGTAATGGACGCTGCTATGGCCGCGGTAACCCAGGGCGGCGGCGACGGCGGTTGCCGGATATCCGTAAATGCGACGGGCCAGGTGTGCTGCCATTGCACGGCGGAGGTCTCCCACGCGCCGTCCGGAAGGCCAGCCGGCTTGGGACTGCCCGAAGTGCGAGGAAACCGTGGCCACGATCTCCTCTAACGTGGGCCGACGTTTCAGCCGTTGAACCTGCGGCAGGGCTGGGTCTTCCGGCCGATCCTTCAGTAGTCCGCGGATTCGCGCGACAAATTCAGTCGAACCGACAATCAATCCGGCCACGGCATCCGTAAACGGCGAGGACGGTAAATCGTCGATCCCAGCACGGACGAATCGTTCGTATGCCCGTCGCGCCTTCAAGGAATCGGTTCCGAACTCGCCCAGGACACGGTGATAAGTCACCCAGGACAATGTGCGACGAACCTGGCGGTAGCCCGCAAAGCTGCTCCAAGGCCAATCCTCGGGCCTTCGGACCAGGCGTGCCCGGACGGGGTTCAAGTGCAGGTAGCGGCTGACCTCGAGAAAGTAGCCTTCCTCGTCGATCAAATGACCGCGATATCGCCCTTGGAACAGATGTCCCACCCGCCGATGACGACGGTTGAAGTAGCTCGTATAGCTGCCGTTGTAATACTGCATGCCGGCGGCCAGGTTCGGTTCGGGCGTTTCCACGAACAGGTGATCGTGGTTATTCATCAGCACGAAGGCGTGAAGCCGCCATCCGTGCGTTTCTACGGTTCGCCGCAGCCAATCGAGCCGTCGCTGGCGGTCGGCATCGTCCCGGACAATCGCCCGCCGTTCGATGCCCCGGGACATCACATGGTAAATTGCACCGGCAAATTGAATCCGAAGCGGCCGAGCCATACCAGATTCTACCATGTCCCTCCGCGTAATAAAAGCCTAACTGACTACTGACGCTCTGACCCCAAATGATGAATGATGACCAAATGACTCTGACCCCAAGTGGCTAGCGATCAGCTCGTAGGCCCGGGCGTCGAGATTGATGCAGGTCTTGGCGTGAGGCGGCCGGTCGAAGATTTCCATGGCGTCGGTGACGGAGAGGACGTTGGATTCGATGCCCAACTGCCAACCGATGCCGATGTAGCTCCAATGATTGCACACCGCCACGCAGAGCCGGGCGTCCGTCTCCGCGGCCCTAGCTCTCTTCAGTCCGCCCCATCCGAGAAGCGTCGCCCCGGTCCCCGCCGCCAGTCCGGCTTTCAATAGTTACCTGCGTGAGACATTCTTTTTCATGGATGGATCTCCGTGTTTCGAGCGAGGATGTCCCCCTCATATTTTCTCAAGGCCTTCGGAGAGTAACAACCATGCTTGCCGGCTTCGATTTTTTGGATTGCCTTCATTCCATCCGTTAGAGGGGGGATGCTGCAATTCGGGGGTTGACCTTTCCGGTCTTCATTGTTACCTTCTAACGTTTTATCCGCTAACGCCTTGTGGAGCAGCAACAGTGCCCTACGACAGCATCGTTTGCGTCAAGCAGGTGCCGGATACGGCGAACGTGACGGCCGAGGCCATGAAGGAAGACGGCACGGTCAATCGGGGGGCGTTGCCGGCCATTTTTAATCCGGAAGACCTCAATGCGCTGGAGACCGCGTTGGAGATCAAGGAGCGGCACGGCGGCACGGTGACGGCCGTCAGCATGGGGCCGCCGAAGGCGGGGGAGGTCCTCCGCGAGTGCCTATATCGGGGAGCGGATCGGGCGATCCTGCTGACGGACCGCCGGGCGGCCGCCAGCGACACCTTGGCCACCAGCTACATCCTCAGCCAGGCGATCCGGACCATCGGCCGGTACGACTTCGTCTTTTGCGGCCGGCAGGCCATCGACGGCGACACGGCCCAGGTCGGGCCGCAGTGCGCCGAGAAGCTGGGCATCCCGCAGATCACGTATCTCGAAGAGGTCGTGGCGATCCAGGACCGCCGGGTGCAGATCCGCCGGAACATGGGCCACGGCTGGGAGATCGTCGAGGCGGCGTTGCCGGTGCTGGTCACGGTGATCGCCTCGGCCAATCAGCCGCGGCCGCCTTCGATCCGCCGGGTGATGCGGCTGAAAAAGGCCAAAGTCATCGCCGAACTGGCTGCCGAGGTGAAGGATCGGATGCCCGACGCCGCGGAAGAGAAAGTGCAGGCCGAGGCGCAGCGCCGCGCCGAGGAGCTCAAACAGCGCGGCCTGCTGATCGAGCAGTGGGGACTCGATGAGATCCACGCCGACCTGGCCCGCTGCGGAATGGCGGGCTCGCCCACGAAGGTCCATCGCATCCAGGCCATCGTGCTGAAGAAGGAAGGCTTCGTCTCGGTGCCCGACACGGAGGAAGGCATCCGGGGATTGATTCACGAGTTGGTGGTGGATCGGACGCTGGGGTAGGAAATTGCAAATTGGTCAATGCAAATTGCAATTTGAAATTTGAAATTTGACATTTTTAATCAATAAATTTTCCCCTTCTTTGAATTACCGATATGCCCGAACCGAATCGACAAGGCGAAGTGTGGGTGTTTGCCGAGCAGGAAGAGGGTTCGCTGAATGAGGTGGCCCTGGAGTTGTGCGGCAAGGCCCGGGAGTTGGCCGACCGCCTGGGAGTGCAGGTCGGGGCGGTGTTGCCGGGAGCCGGGGTGAAGGACCTCGCCCCACGGTTGATCGCCCAGGGCGCCGACCGGGTGTACGTGGTCGAGAACCCCTGCCTGGGCCATTATCAGACGCAGCCCTACGCCCGGGTGCTGACGACGCTCATCGAGCGGCGCCGGCCGCAGATCGTGATCTACGGCGCGACGCCGTTGGGCCGGGATTTGGCGCCGCGGGTGGCCTCGACCCTGCGGGCGGGGATGACCGCCGACTGCACCGACCTGGAAATCGACAACGTCGTCGAAGCGAAGTCCAAGCAGGAGCATCCGAATCTCCTGTTGCAGATCCGGCCGGCGTTCGGCGGGAACATCATCGCCACGATCGTCAATTTCGACTGGTGGCCGCAGATGGCCACGGTCCGCGAGGGGGTGATGGCGCTCCGGCCCCCCGATCCGTCGCGGACCGGCGAGGTGATCGAGGAAAAGGTGGAGATCTCGGAGACCGACTTGGCGCTGAAGCTGATCCGGCGGCACCTCGAGCCGCGGAAGGTGAATCTGAAGGGTGCCCGGGTGATCGTCGCCGGGGGCGGCGGGGTGGGCAGCAAGGAGAATTTCAAGCTCATCTACGATTTGGCGGGCGCCATCGGCGGCGCGGTGGGGGCCAGCCGCGCGGCCGTCGACAGCGGGTACATCGGCAAGGAACATCAAATCGGCCAGACGGGGACCACGGTCCGGCCCGCCCTCTATATTGCCGTAGGCATCAGCGGCGCGGTGCAGCATCGCGCCGGGATGGAGGATTCGGCCAAGATCGTCGCCGTCAACAAGGACCACGACGCCCCGATCTTCTCCGTGGCCCACTACGGCATCGTGGGCGATTTCAAACAGGTCCTTCCGCTGATGATCAAGGCGATTAAGGAGAAATAGGAAGTGGCGAACTTCTTTTTAGACAACGACGATATCCAATTCCTGTTCCACCACCTCGACCTGGCCGAGCTGGCGCGGATCCAGGAGGACGATTTTGCGCGGAAGGACAACGGCCAGGCCGATTACGTTCCGGAAGACGCCGCGGACGCGGTGGACAACTATCGCCGCATCCTGGAGATCCTGGGCGAGGTGGCGGCGGAGATGCTGGCCCCGAACGCCGAGACGATCGACCGCGAAGGCAATCTGCTGAACGAGAACGGCACGGTGACGTATCATCCCTTAGTGCAGCAGAACCTCAAGCGGCTGAACCAGGCCGACCTGATGGGCTTTACCCTGCCGCGCAAGTACGGCGGGCTGAACTGCCCGATCCTGGTTTACTCCATGGCCAACGAGTTGATCAGTCGGGCCGACTGCTCGCTGACGAACCTCTTCGGCCTGCAAGGGATTGCGGACACGATCAACGCCTTCGCCAGCGAGGAGATTAAGGAGATGGCCCTGCCGCGGTTCGCCCGGGGCGAGGTGACCGGGGCGATGGTGCTGACGGAGCCGGACGCCGGCAGCGACTTGCAGGCCGTGCGGCTGCGGGCCTACCAGGATGAGAACGGCCAGTGGTTCCTCGACGGCGTGAAGCGGTTCATCACCAACGGCTGCGGCGAGATCCTGCTGGTCCTGGCCCGCAGCGAACCGGAGGTCTCCGACGGCCGGGGCTTAAGCCTGTTCTACTGCGAGCGTTCGGAGAAAGTAAAGGTCCGGCACCTGGAGGAAAAGCTCGGCATCCACGGCTCGCCCACCTGCGAGTTGGTCTTCGATCACGCGCCGGCGCTGCTGATCGGCCAGCGGCAGCGGGGCTTGATCACCTACGTGATGGCCTTGATGAACGGCGCCCGGGTGGGAATCGCGGCACAGTCGGTGGGCGTGGCCGAGGCGGCCTATCGCCTGGCCCGGACGTACGCCCACACCCGGCAGCAGTTCGGCGGCCCCATCGAACGCCTGCCCGCCGTGGCGGAACTGGTCACCGACATGAAGATCGAGGTCGAGGCCGGCCGGGCGCTGCTCTACGAAACCTCCTACGTCTGCGACCTGGAGAACAACAACCTCCGCGTCCTGGAGACCGGGCTGTGCCCGGATAAAGACGAAGAGAAACAGCGGAAGCAGCGCGGCCGGACGCTGAAACGGATCAACGGCATGCTCACCCCGATGAGCAAGTATTACTGTTCCGAGATGGCGCTCCGCGTGGGCAACTCCGCGATCCAGGTGCTGGGCGGCTCCGGCTACATGAAGGACTATTCGGCCGAGCGCTATTACCGCGACGCCCGGATTACGACGATCTACGAAGGGACGAGCCAACTGCAAGTCGTGGCGGCGGTCCGCGGCGTCTCTTCCGGCGGCCTGGACGCCTGGTGCGAACCGCACGAAAAACGGCGGTACGACGTTCCGCTGCTGACCGAACTCCAACAGCAGTTGATCGACGCCCGGCAGCGACTCCATGAGGCCGTGCAGTTCGCCAAGTCCCAGGCGGCCGGCTACCTCGACCTCTCCGGCCGACGGCTGGTCGACGCGGCGATCACGATCGTCATCGGCCACCTGTTTCTGGACCAGGCGTCGGCCAACGACCGCAAGCAGTGCGTCGCCCGGCGGTTCCTGGCGAGGGAACTGCCCAAGCTGAAGATGAACTGCGAAATGGTCCTCTCCGGCGACATGACCCCCATGAGCGAATACGCCCTCCTGGCCGGCCCCGTGCCGGCGGCGGGGTGAGACGCCGTTTGATCCCCCGGCTATAATTCAAGGGTGTTTTCGGATTCTTGACGAAATACGCCGTTGTGCGATAATAGTGACGTAGTTCGTTGCGCAAGATGTTGCCTTCAGGAGGTCGAAGGTCGTGAGCGGTGCCGTTGCGGATAAGAAACGACTGCTTCGCGTGACCGCGGGCAATCTGCGGCAGAACCATCTATACGTCAACGGACACTACGATTTCTTTCCGCCCGACTGCATCGGCCCACCCCGGAAGCCCTCCAAATCCGGCGGTGAGATCGAAATCTTTCTCGATGGCCTGAACGAAACAATCCGTACCGATATCGGGAGCAATAACAAAACAGGCAAACCCCGCAATTTCTTTCGGGGGCGAAAATGGGTGCGCCGTTTTTTTGAGCACCACCAAATTCAAAATGGCGACTTATTGGCTCTGGAGCGGTTGGGCAACCGGAAATACCGTCTTGTGGTTGAGAAGCCATCAAACGATCCGAACTCATCTTTGACGGTCTGCGAGTTCTTCGCCGGAATTGGTTTGGTGCGATTGGCTCTGGAAAAACACGGTTTTCATGTTGTTTTTGCCAATGATATTGATCCTAAAAAGGTCGAAATGTATCGGCATAATTGGCCGAAAGACGATCACCTAGTTGTTGGCGACATCCACGCAATTCCAACGGACAACGTGCCGATGTGCAGCCTTTTCACGGCGTCATTCCCTTGCAACGACCTGTCCATAGCCGGCCGCTGGGAAGGACTTAATGGAAAAGAATCCTCGGCGTTTTGGGGACTGGTGCGCATCATCCGCGAAATGGGTGAACGGCGTCCACCGTTGATTATGCTTGAAAACGTCGTTGGATTTCTGATGAGTCACGGTGGATGCGACCTCGAACAAGCGCTGCTCGCATTAAACGAACTTGGATATGCCGTTGACGCATTTATTCTCAATGCCAAGCACTGGACGCCACAAAGCCGGGCAAGGCTTTTTGTTATGGCCAAGCAGGATGGTTTGGGCGAAGGACGCTCCTTTGTCTTGAAAAGCGAGGCAAGGCCCGATACACTCTTTGATTTCATCAATGGTCATCCCCACATCCGATGGGACCTTCAAGACTTGCCTTCTTTGCCGAAGTCCAACAAACGACTTATTGACATAATCGAAGACCTTCCTGGCGACGATCCGCATTGGTGGAGCAAGAAGCGAACCGACTATTTTCTGAATCAATTGAGTCCGAAACATGAAGAGCAAGCCAATCGGATGATTGCGGGCAAATCGTTCAGCTATGCAACGGCGTTCCGGCGGGTTCGCCACGGAAAGAGCATGGCGGAACTGCGCACTGACGGCATTGCCGGTTGCCTGCGGACCCCGCGAGGAGGCAGTGGCCGTCAAATTCTTGTCAAAGCGGGGCGTAGAAAATGCCAAGTGCGCCTTTTGACCGCCCGCGAATGCGCAAGGCTCCAGGGCGTCCCGGATAGCTACGTGATTGATGTCCCTTTAAATCAAGCGCTTTTCGGCTTTGGCGACGCGGTTTGCGTTCCGGCGATCGAGTGGATTGCGTCGAATCATCCATTTATGAAAGTTTGCACCACATCTCTGATTATATAATGTCTCATTCCCAATCAGTTGGGTTCTATAATGAAAAACGACCGCAAGTTGAATGTCGAACAACATTGCAAGTCATTCAGCGATTGGTTGGACAAACACATGATGTTGGGTGATTCCGACCAACCTGGACGATTGGTTGTTTTAATGGCTCTTCTTGAAAGGTTGCGGGAAAAGCCGAATCTTGACGAGTCGCTGCACCTGACCAAAAGCAAAATGCAGCTTCAAGATCACAACAAATACGTCGCCCAATCGCTCGACCGCTTCAACATCGGTTCTCCGCTTAAGGAATTTGGGCGCAGGGCGTCCAATGTCGGCGGCTGGATTGGGCCACTCTTTGATTGGCTTAAACCGATTGATTTCTCAGCGATGCCGCAGATTGAACGAGAGCAATTGCTGGAGAATATCGGCCTCATTGCCGCCGCGAGGATAAAAGTTGTCAGCGAAGGCAAACCCTTAATTGCACGTTACAACAAGGGCACGGCGGTCGCCGTAATCGTTGATATTCTAGATCAGGCGCAGGAAAAACGCAGGGCAAAAGATGTTGCAGAATATCTGGTCGGGGCAAAACTGCAAGTAAAGTTTGGAGACAACGCTGCGGAACCGAAAAATGTGAACACGCCCAATCGAGGGCAACCCGCCGACTTTTTTATTGGCACCACGGCAATTGAAGTGACGGTAAATCCTCCCGATGCCAGGCATTTAAATCAAATTGTCGATATCGTCAACAACACGGGATATGACGTTTGGTTGCTTGTCAGGCGCAGCGATCGCGAAAAATGGCAAAACGCCGTTGATGTCGCGATTGAAGAACAATTTAGGTTTCGTGTGGCGGTTACAGACGTCGAAACGTTTGTGGGACAGAACGTTTCCGAACTTGCGAAATTCGAAAGGCCATTGACGGTCGAGAATCTCAAGGAAGTGGTCAAAACATACAATGAGCGGTGGTTGCCGACTGTCGGCTCCAGTGGTTTGAGAATCGTGAGCGCCGAGCCGGAACTGGATCGAGATTGAGGAAAAATTATTTGTTGAATTGATAAATTTCGCTGCAATATTGCCTCATATATTTTATGCGATGCCCTCTTCTGCGTTCATCCAGTCTCGCAACAAATTTATTAATTCTTCATCGTCAACATTAACATCCTTTGACGTTTCAACATACACCCATATCTGGCGTTCCGATTCCGGACGAAAACCGCCAGACCAATCCAAAAAATCCTGCTTGATTTCTTCGGCCATTTGCCTGTTCATTTTTTCCCTCACTTTCGAGGATTTGTGTTTCAATCGGGAATTGCAAACACGCAATTTTGGAAATCATACCACTTTGCCATTTTGTTCCCAAATTCGGAGCAAATTTTCAAAATCAACGAAGAATGACCGACACTTTCACGAAATCCGAGCGTTCGCGGATCATGGCGGCGGTGAAGTCGAAGGACACGGCTCCGGAGTTGGCGGTGCGGCGGCTGGTCCATGCGATGGGATATCGCTATCGCTTGCACGTCCGATCCTTGCCGGGCGTTCCGGACATGGTGTTTCCGCGTTTTCGAAAAATTATCAACGTCCACGGCTGTTTCTGGCACCTGCACGGCTGCCCGCGGTGCCGTGTTCCATCCGCGCGGCGTCGTTATTGGCTTTCCAAGCTGCGACGGAATGCCAAGCGAGATGCGATGGTCCGCCGGAAGTTGCAGCGGGAAGGATGGCAAGTGCTTACGATTTGGGAATGTCAAACAACACCGAAAAAGCTTGAATCTCTCCGAAAACGGCTCATCGCGTTCTTTTCCTGATGGCGACGGGCGGTACAATATAGGGGCTTCCGTCCGCTTTCTATCGCGCAAAGCCCTCACCCTAACCCTCTCCCGGAGGGAGAGGGGATATTGAATCTGCAATCTTCACATCAGGAAAGAATCTCATGGGTGTCTTTACCGGCAAGATCGGCGTGGTGATGGGGGTGGCCAACGAGCGGAGCATCGCCTGGGCCATCAGCGAGGCGCTCTACGCGGAGGGGGCGGAACTGGCCTTCACGCACCTGCCCGGCCCGTCGAGCCAGCGCCGCGTGTCCCGGCTGGTCGAACCGCATGGACCTAAGGTCCTGGTTCCCTGCGACGTGCAGAAGGACGAGGATCTGGCCCGGGCGTTCGAGGCCGTCGGGCGGGCCTACGGGAAGATCGACTTTCTGATCCATGCGATCGCCTTCGCCCCGCCGCAGGAGCTCCGCAATCCGTACGTCGAGATGAGCCGGGCGGGCTGGCACCTGGCGATGGACATCAGCGTCTACAGCCTGGTGGCGGCCGCCCGGGCGGCCGCGGCGCTGATGGCCGACGACGGAACGATCATCACGATCAGCTACTACGGCGGGGAGAAGGTCATTCCCGGCTACAACGTGATGGGCGTCTGCAAGGCGGCCCTCGAGCACAGCGTCCGCTACCTGGCCTGGGACCTCGGCCGGCGGAACGTGCGGGTCAACTGCCTCAGCGCCGGGCCGATGCGGACTCTCAGCGCGGCGGGCATCGCCGGCTTCGACGAGCTGCGCGACCACGCCGCCCAGAAATCCCCGCTCGGCCGGACCGTCGAAATGAACGATCTGGCCGCCACGGCGCTCTATCTCCTCAGCGACCAGTCCTCCGGCGTGACCGGCGAGACGATCCACGTCGACAGCGGGTACAGCATCGTGGGATTGTAACCTTTTCCGGAGGTTATGCTTCAGCATAACGCCCGACGGTTCGTGGACATCGTGATGTTTATCAAGACCACATTAAACCGAAAGTGGGTGCCATGCCCACGCTTGCGTGGGCATGTTGCGTGGTTTTTCGGCACATCACATGCCCACGCAAGCGTGGGCATGGCACCCATTTCAACACTTTCGATTCATCGTGTTCTCATCTAAGAACTCAACCGTTCGAGCAGCGCGCCGAGGAAGCTATAGAACCGCCCGACCGTCTTCCAGTTGACCTTTTCGCCCGGGGCGTGGACGCCTTCGAGCCAAGGGCCGAAGGAGATCATGTCGAGTCCGCCGCCGAGACGCTCGTTGATGATCCCGCACTCCAGTCCGGCGTGGACGGCCGTCACGCGGGCCTCCGTACCGTGCAACTGCTGCCAGATCGAGCGGCACAGCGCCAACAGCGGCGAGGCCATGTCGGGTTGCCATCCGGGATAGCCGTTGCGCTCCGTGACTGCGGTGCTGGCCAGCTCGCCGACGGCGCGAATCTGGTCGAGGACCTTGCGCAGGGCCGGGGCCACCGAGGATCGGCTGGAAGTAATGATTTCGACCCGGCCCTCGACGGTCGAGGCCACGGCCACGTTCGTCGAGGTCTCGACCAGGCCCGGCAGATCGCGGCTCATAACCAACGCGCCGTGCGGCAGGGCCTGCAACAGGCGGACCAGGCCGGTCGTCGCTTTTTTGGAAGCACAGGGCCGGGACCCTTCAATCCGGCGGACGTCGATCCGCAGGTCCGGATCGACGCCGCCGATCTCCTGGAGCGTGTCGCGGACGACGGCCGCCGCCAACTTCTCGACGAGGCGGGCCGATCGGGCCGAGGCCGTAATCACGGCGGTCGCCTCGCGGGGGATGGCGTTGTGCT
>JAFGPV010000210.1 GCA_016936015.1 Pirellulales bacterium | reverse complement strand
TCAGGCCACCGGACGTTTCGATACCACTCAAACCCTGCACCATGCGCGTGCAGGATGAAATTACCCGATAACGATGCTAAAGTGTCCTTTTTCCAGTGGTTATCTCCCCTGCCCCGACCACCGCATCACACCCCAGGCTCAACGAGAGAACGTGCAATACTACTGCGAGAGGACGCGTATAACTATCAGCCGGTGTTGAGAATCCTATAGTTGTTGTTTCCTCCGCCAGTCGGCGGTAGGAAGCCGGCCCGGAGAAAGCTTCAGCCGAGGACCTCAAATGGAGAATTGGGCGACCAACGCTTGGAGTTGGTCGGCCAATTGCGACATGTCTTTACTTGCCGATTGGGCTTGAGCGGCGCCTTGCGAGGTCTGCTTGGCGGCGGTATCGACGTGGACGATCGTCCGGCTGATTTCCTTGCTGGAGGAAGCCGATTGATTGATGCTTTCGGAAACAGAATGGGCCATGGTGGAAGTGTTTGCAATGTTTTTTGCGATATCTTGTGTCATCTTTCGTTGTTCGCCGACGGCCGCGGCGATCGTTTCCGAGACACCGTTGACCTGTTCGATAATGTCGCTGATTTCCCGTATTGAGCGGACTGCTTCGTTAATCGAGACGCGGTTTCCTTCGATTTGTCGGGCAATGTCTTCAGTTGCGGAGGCGGTTTGTTTGGCAAGTTCTTTGACCTCCGAGGCCACGACGGCAAAGCCCTTTCCGGCGTCTCCGGCGCGGGCGGCTTCGATGGTGGCGTTCAGCGCCAAGAGGTTCGTCTGCTCGGCGATGTCCTGAATAATGCCGATGATTTTTCCGATTTGTTCCGCTGAGGCACTCAACTCGGTAATGCGTTGATTGCTGGCCAGAGCGAGTTTTTTTGCTTCGGAGGCCACTTGCGCGGCCTGATCTGCGTTTTTGCTGACCTCAGCGATGCTGCTGGTCATTTCGTCGGCGGCCACTGCCACGTTTTGAACGTCGGACGACATCTGCTCGGTGGACGTGGTCATATTGTTCATATTAGCGGAAAGCTGCTCGGAAGCAGCGGCGACGCTACTGGACTGGGTGGTGGTTTCCTCGGCGCCCGCGGCAAGTTGGGTCGAGGTGGCCGAGAGATCCGCGGAGGAACTAGTCAACAGAGCAGCCGCTTCACGGACCTTGCCGAACATGGCTCGAAGACTTGTGGACATCTCATTCAGGGAAACGCCCAATTTAGCAATTTCGTCCTTACCGCGGGTTTTCAACGTCTGAGTGAGGTCTCCGGAGGCCAGTTTTTGGGCAAAATCCGCGCCTTCGACAATTGGTTTTGTGATTCGCCGGGAGATGAACCAGGCAACGGCTATAACCGCCGCCGAAGCGAGGATGGTCAAGGCGAAGAGGATCATCAGCGACGCTCGCATCGAGGAGTTGCTTGTTTCCTGGGCGGCATCGAGCATTTCGTTGATCCGCTGCTTGGAAAAATCCATGTAGAGAACGCCGTAGAGGCTGCCAACTTCCCGATTGGGATAGAGGCGGTGCATGTCGGCGTCAACAAACAAAGGATAATAGAACGCAAACGACTTCTTTGTTTCGCGGACGAGCAGGTCTTTGCTGCCTAGAATCTCCTTCCAGATTTTATCGTCAACCGCTGCGCCAACGCGTTTGGGATCGGAGGAGAGTTCGACTTTCTGATTGCCGTTGAGGAAGGAAAATTCCCGGATTTCCTTGAGTTTTGCCTGCTCTTTTGCGAAATGCATGAATTTGTCGAACTCGCCCCGCTGCAACGAGCCAGCGGTGGCCAGTTTCACTTCGCTGAGCAAATCGAGGGCGTCCTGCCGCTTCAGTTCCACCGTGGAACGGCGGACCTGTGTGAGAACCGAGTCAAAGTTTTTATAGTAAAGGTATTGTTGGATGCCCGAGAGCACCAAGGTCACTGTGACGAAGACGCCGAGGATGGCGGTGCCGATTCGCGTAGCCAGGCTGTGGCGATTGAACTTGATCATGACACGCCCTTTCGATCTGCTTCGGTGTAATTTACCGCGTAATATTTTTCACTCTTCCGGTAAAAAGGGAAATTGCGCGATTTGGCGAAATTTTCACTCGTGCAGGCCGTACAAGGCGCTCCGGCGCGGATGCACCAGTTTGCCCCTCCGTTCCATTGCGAGCGGGGACAGTGCGTATGACTCAGCGGCCCCAAGCATCCAAGCTTGAACAAACAGCCATCGTCGCCAAATTTTTCGGCGAATACCTCTTTCTCCCAATAATGGAAACGAGGACATTCGTCGTGAACGGAATGTTGATAATACATGTCCGGGGTGAGTAGTTTCGGATTTACTGGGGGATAACCCTTGGCGATCAGGTAGGCGACCGTTCCTAAAAGAGATTGGGGATGGGTCGGACAGCCCGGGCAATTCACCAGGCGTTCCGACACGGTCAATCCTTGCTGTTCCATGAATTCGCGGATGCTGACGGCCCCCGTGCAATTTCCCTCGGCGGAAGGAATGCCGCCGAACGCCGCACAGGTGCCCGTGGCGATCACCGCCCGGGCGTTGCGGATGATTTCCGGTAAGACGTCCGTAAGGGGTTTTCCTTCAAACTGACATGCCATGGGAATGCCGACCGGGACGGCGCCTTCCACGATCAGGCAGTATCCCCCCTTGGAAGTCAACTCGTTGATCATCTTGCCGACGTCGGAACCTTGAATCGCCGAGAGGACCGGATGATAGACCAGCGAGATCAACTCGGTCAGGACTTCCACCGGCCCGGGGTCCTGGGTGTTGAGAAACGAAACGGAGCACCCGCTGCACGACATGGCCGTCAACCAAAGCACTTTGACGCGGTGGGACGCGAGTTGATCGAGTCCCTTCGCAAACACATCGCCGTACCAGGGGCTGAGGCCGGCGCCGGCGGCCAAACAAGCTCCCCAACGGAGAAGGTCTCTACGATTCAAGGTTTGCATGATGGATGAGCTCCTCGTTTTAGTGAATCGAACAGGCCAAACAGGGATCGAAGGATCGCACCACGCGCCCAATTTCGATAGGTTGTGAAGGATTTTCGATCGAGATGCCCGTCAACGCCTGTTCCACCGCGCCGGGATGGCCCTGGTCATCGTGTGGCGAGCAGTTCCAGGTGGTCGGCACGACGCACTGATAGCGTTTGATCCGATGGTTTTCGATTTCGAGCCAATGTCCCAGGGCGCCGCGGGGGGCTTCCGTCAGACCGGCACCGACGGCGGTTTTGGGAATCTCGAACTCCTCGGCAGGCGGCTCGTTCAGACGAAGTTCCTGGATCCATTGCATGGCCAAGCGAGCGATTCTCATGGCTTCAAGGCCGCGAGCCACATGGCGTCCCAAGACGGACTTCATTTGATCCAAGGCAACGTCATGTTTTTTCAAGAAGACATCGACCTCCTGCTTCACCGCGGTATTGTCGGGATCGTGATAGTTTACCATCAGCCGGGCCAGGGGGCCGACTTCCATGACTTGTCCCCGATAACGCGGGGCTTTGATCCAGCTATAGGCGCCGTGCTTATTCGGATCGGGTACGGTTTCTCCTCGGGAAGGGTGCAGCGGCGCCGTCGCCTGGTAACGCGAACAACTGACCTCTTCACGAATGGCGCTGGCATCGAGCGGCTCCCAGCGGTTGCCGATGACCGCGCCCGGCCGGATGTGCTTGGCGCCGGAAGAGTCCATCAGAAACACGCCGTAACAAAGGTAGTTTCCGCAACCTCGCCCGATTTTAAAGTATTGTGGAAATCCCTGGGCCACCTGGATCAGATCCGACAGGTAAACGTCGCGGATAAAAGAAAAGATTTGTTTCAATCGCGAGGAATACGCCAGGATGCCTTGCTCCGTCGGCACCTGGGTGCAACCGCCGGGGATTAAAGCCGTGCTGTGCGGCAGCCGCGCGCCGAAAACCGCTCCCATCTCATGGCAGAGACGACGGATATTTAAGGCCTCGACGTAATGGGCCAGCAGACCGACGTTAAAATCGACGTTTTCGACGTAGTCGGCCTCCCATTGGGGTAGGAACGGCGCCACGGGGAACAACTCGTTCGAGGAGACGGCGTGCGTGACCCAGTCCTGGAGGGCCTTGAGCGTCCGGTCGTTGCCCGAGTATTTTAAAATGGCCTTGACGTCGATAAAATCCAAAGCGGCCAAGTGATAGAAGTGCAGGACGTGCGATTGGAGTTGGTTGGCGGCAAAAATCAGATTTTGCAGGATGCGTCCGTTGTGGTTGGGAGTGATTCCGTAAGCCATTTCCTGGGCCCGCACCGAGGCAATGCCGTGCGAGATGGGGCAGACGCCGCAGATGCGTTGAGTGATTTGTTGCGCATCGAGCGGATCCCGGCCGACAAGAACGTTCTCAAATCCGCGGAACATTTCGCCTTCGCAACGCGCTTCCGTGACACGGCGGGCGTCGTTGTTCTCATTGAATGGTTCCGTTTCGGTGTGCACCGAAAGATGACCTTCGATTCGGGTCAGAGGACGGAGTGATACGGTGCTCGACATGGATATTCTCCTCGATTCATTATTGCTTTCATCAAGCGAAGGAATTGCAGAGATTCCCAGAGTTTTCAGGAGCATCAGATTGGTTTTTATGGTATTTGGCCAACTCTGCTTCCATCTGTTCCCGGGTAATAGCATCCATCGAGACGAGAATCTGCCGTAGCGACGCGCGGCATTCGTTCTGCAGGAGCAGAAGATTTGCCACTTGTGCTTCAGTGAGGTATCCCAAATCGACGGCGATTTGTCCGAATCTTTGCTGCGTTTCCGACTGTCTCTCGAGGATCTCGAAGACCTGTTTCATCGTGATCAGATCGTTCGTGATCGCCAAGCGGCCGATGGGAATCTGGCATTCAATTTGCCGTTCTACGGCGGAGACGAATTGCTCGGGAGTGACCAATCCTTTCCGGACTAAATGCAGAATGAATTTCATTGTATATTGCCTTTAAGCAAGGACCTCTTGGGGATTTGATAACGGCGAGGCGGCGGGGGTTCCGGTCTTCGCGGGAAAGCCCTTGGCGGCATGTTTTTCCACCAGGCTGACCTCTAAACACACAGCCCCCCAGGGAGAATCGAAGGGGATGCAAATGGACGTCGCGTCAGAGGGGAATTGAATCACGTGATTTTTTCCGCTGATGACGTTGGGCAGGCTCATGTTCATTTCGAATTGTTCCAGTTGAGCCTTCGCGGAACCGGCAATCATGTTTGTCAGTTCCCCGATCGAATCAATAACGTCGGCATCGATCGTTTTGTAACGGACGTTAAGCAGCGTACTGGTTGCTTGCAGGGCCACTTCGCGTTCCAGACTTAATACCACGGTCCCGATGGCCTTTCCGGAAAGGCCGATGATCCCGCTGATTTCATACGTGGGCTGAGCGCGGTCTTTGAGATACGGATCTCCGCGCTTCAGTGAACAGCCAAGCATCTTGGCAAACACGTCAACAATGGCGGCAATGAAGGGATTAATATATTCGGCTTTCATGAAAGTGCTTTGCTGAATCGGGCTCGAGGAAGTGAATTACGCAGGGCACAATTTGTCGAGCTTCTCGCGGAGATTTTCCGGTTCGAAGGGTTTAATCAAATAGTCGCTGACGCCGGCACGAATCGCGTCCAGAACGCGGCGTTTCTCGGCTTCCGTGGTGATCATTACGATGGGAACCGTGCTGTTCTTCGCCCGGATCGCTTCAATGACCTCAAGACCCGTCCGGTGCGGCATGTTCCAGTCCGTCAGCACCAGGTCAAAAGCGGTCTGTTCAAATAATTGAATTGCTTCTTGACCGTCGGCGGCTTCCGTGATGTTTGCGTCCGCGATACCCACGGCATTCAAGGAGCGGATGATGATTTTCCGCATGGTGCTCGAATCATCGGCAACGAGAACTCGCGTGTTCGATGGCATAATTATTTCACCTCCAGTGCCCTCGGTATTTAACCTTCGAGGATCGGTATGGATATCAAAAAATAGGTTATTTAACGGATTTGAAAAAATTTTCACTTTTCGGATTCCCTGCCCCGGTGTCTCTCATAAGTAAATGTAGGAGAGCTCTTCACAGCGAGCACGGATTTCAGGCACGTTCAGATTTTCTCTTGCAATCGACCCGTGGCAATACCGAAGCAGGGCCGGCAGTGCCGCAAAGCAAAAAATTTTTCAGAGAATTTTCATCTCTAATCGCTAGTCAATCCTATTTTATTCAGGTGGTCGGTAGCATTACTGCACGTCACGTTACAAGCTGCTGAAAATTCATGAGTCCAAATGGAAATCTAATCAAAAGTGGATTGCCATGCTAAACGACCAAGAACTCGTCAATGAATTCGTCGTGGAATCGAAAGAATACCTGGCCGACATCGAGAGCCAGTTGCTGGCCATCGAGTCGGGCGGCGCCGTTGCCGATCCGGCTTTAATCAATCAAGTGTTTCGAGCCGTCCACTCCATCAAGGGCGCCGCCGGTTTTTTAGGCTTGAACACGATTGGGAGCCTCACCCACAAGATGGAAACGGTCCTCAATCGGCTTCGCAACAAAGAATTGGTGCCTGATGAATCGATCACCAATGTCCTCCTCCAAGCAGCGGACCAACTCCGGGAACTGCTGGAGAATGTCGAGCGTTCGAATGAACAGAACATCGATTGCAATCTGAATGCTTTGGAGCAGTATGTATCGACATTGGTGGTCGAGAATTCTTCCGCGCCTCAAGTTCGTACCGTTCCTCCGGAAGTTCCTCCTACTCCCGTTATAGCCATGAATTCTCCATCAAATCCCGTTATTGAAGAATCCGTACCTGTTGAATCCGCAATCCCGGGCGACGCCCCCGCCGCGGACAACGTCTCCCCGCCGGAAAATCCGTCGCCGTCATCCGGCAATGCGCCGGTTGCCGATACGAGCATCCGTGTTACGGTCGCGGTGCTGGATCAGTTGATGAACTTGGCCGGGGAGTTGGTGCTTTCGCGCAACCAGCTCATGCAGACGGTCAATTCGAAAGAATCTCGAAACTTGGACATGATCGCGGCGCGGGTCGATCAAGTGACGAGCGAACTCCAAGAAACCATCATGCAAGCCCGGATGCAGGAGATCGGAACGGTCTTTAATAAATTTCCACGAGTGGTCCGCGACCTCTGCGCTTCCTTGGGAAAACAATGCGATTTGCGGTTGGAAGGAACGGGCGTCGAGCTGGATAAATCGATCATCGAGGCGATCGGCAGTCCACTGACGCACCTGGTGCGGAACGCCATCGATCATGGAATGGAATCGCCCGAGGAGCGGGTGCAAGTCGGTAAGCCGGCCAAGGGGACCATCATTTTGCGGGCATTCCACCAAGCCGGAAAAGTCAATATATCCATCAGCGACAACGGGCGCGGCATCAACACGACGAAGATCCGCGAGAAGGCGGTCGCTCGAGGATTGATTTCCTCGGATCAGGCCCGCGAAATGAGCGATCGCGAGATGCTCCGCATGATTTTCAAACCCGGTTTCTCGCTGGCAGAAAAGGTGACGGACGTCAGCGGCCGAGGCGTCGGCATGGACGTCGTGAAAACCAACATCGAGAGGCTCGGCGGCACCATCAACGTCGACACCGAACTCGGACAGGGCACAACCATTAACATCAAACTCCCATTGACCCTGGCAATCATCCCTTCCTTGATCGTACGTTGTCAAAACCAGCGTCTTGCCATCCCTCAGGCGAGCATCAGCGAACTAGTGCGAGTTAAAGCGGAAGAACTCCAACAAAGCATCCAGAACATCAAGGGCGCCGAAGTGCTGCGGTTGCGAGGCGAGCTCCTGCCGTTGGTGCGTCTCGACCAAGTGCTGGGGGCGAAAGGGAAAGGATGCCCGGACAGCAAGACCTCGGCGCCGGAACGCCGCGCCCAACATATCATCGTCGTCGAAACCGGCAATTTTCGCTACGGCCTGATTGTCGACAGCCTGCAGGATTCAGAAGAAATTGTGGTCAAGCCTTTGGGCCGCCACATGCAAGAGTGTCAGTGTTTGGCGGGGGCCACCGTTCTCGGGGACGGATGTGTGGCGATGATCCTCGACGTCACGGGCATTGCCGCCTACAACCAACTGACCCTGCCTGACGACACCGATATTACCCGGGAAGCCGCCGACGAAATGAAACGGCGGACCGAGACCCAAACGGTCCTCATCTTCAATAATAATCCGTCGGAGCGGTTCGCCGTCCACATGGATCTGATTGCCCGGGTCGAGCGAATCCGCAGCGAGCAAATCGACAGCATCGGCGGCCGGCAAATGATTCAATATCGCGGCGGGACGCTTCCCTTGATCAGCCTGGAGGACAACATCCAAGCCCTTCCCAAGCTGGACAAAGAGCGCTATTACATCGCCGTTTATCGCATGCAGCAGCATGACATCGGACTGCTGATCCCGGAACTCGTCGATATCCGGGAGCTGGACATGGAACTGGACGCCACGACGTTCCGCGAGCCGGGGGTGATGGGTTCCTTCGTGAACGACGAGAAGGCGGTTCGCGTTTTGGATTTGTACGAACTGACCAAGCTGGGGCGTCCCGATTGGTTCTCGGAGCGATCCCAGGAGCAATCGCCTCCGGAGCGTTCCCGGACGATTCTCCTGGCGGAAGACTCGGATTTTTTCCGTAAAAAATTGAGCGAATACCTTGCCCTGGAACATTGCCGGGTGGTCGCTTGCACGGATGGTCAAGAGGCCTGGGAGGTCTTGCAGTCGGATCCGACCAAATTCGACCTCGTGGTCACGGATATTGAAATGCCGCGGATGAACGGCTTCGAACTGACACAACGGATTAAAACGGATCCGAGCACTTCCCACTTGTCGGTCATTGCGGTGACGTGTTTGGCCAGCGAAGACGACATCCAGGAGGGGAAAAAAGTGGGTGTTGATGAATATTTAATCAAACTCGACCGGGAGCAACTCGTGGCGACGATTTCGCGTTTCCTTTCCGTCGCCTTTCAACCTGAACAAGTATCCTCATAGAAAAGTCCTTGAGGAAATGCCATGACAAAAATCAATCAAAAGAATTCCGGATTGACCGCCGCCGAAATGGAGTTGGCAACTTTTTACTTGGACGACCTGCTGCTGGCCGTCGATATCCACCGGGTGCAGGAAATCAACCGCCATTTGGAGTTCACGCCCGTCCCCCACGCCCCGCCGTTCGTCCTCGGCGTCGTCAACCTCCGCGGCGACGTGGTCACGGTGGTTGACCTGCGAACGCTCCTCGGGTTGGGACGTCAAGACCTCACCCTGCAGACGCGCAACGTGATCGTCAAATCCCAGGGGGAACAAATCGGGATGCTCGTCGACCGCGTCGCCGACGTCGTCCGCGTCTCGCAAAATGAACTCGACGAGCCGCCCGCCAACGTCAGCGGCGTCGACGGCCGGTTCTTCAAGTATATCTATAAACTTGAGAATAAGCTCTTGATCATCCTCGACGTGGATGCCGTCATTGATGTCAAGGAGTCCTGTCAGTCTGTTTTGTAACAACAATCATTTTTAACTCATGGGATCACTGAAATGAAAATTAAAGCAAAAATACTCTTGTTAAGCATGGGAGGAACCGCAGCAACCGCCGCCGTGTTGATGGGCATGCTTCAACTTCGAAAGAATTCTTTAGAAAAGGATTTGACCGGGGAATTGGACGTCCAGGCCCGGCAACAATGCGCCGCCGTTGCCAAAGACGTTTATCAAATGCTGCGGACGCAGGATGCCAGTCTTAAAAAGAGATTGGTATATAATCTGAACGTGGCGGAAGACGTCCTGGCGAATCAAGGTAAAATAACTTTCTCCAAAGAGTTGGTGACCTGGAAAGCGACTAACCAATTCAATAAAAGCACCGAAGAAATCCGTCTGCCGAAAATGATGGTCGGCAACACTTGGCTTGAAATGAATCGAGCGGTTGATCAACCGTCGCCGGTCGTGGATAAGGTCGGATTGCTGGTCGGGGGCACGTGCACCATTTTTCAACGGATGAATGATGCCGGCGATATGCTGCGCGTGTGTACAAACGTCGAAAAGAAGGACGGAACCCGGGCCATCGGCACCTATATTCCCGCCACGCAACCCGACGGCGTTTCGAACCCTGTGATCTCGGCGGCGCTGCAAGGCAAGACCTATGTCGGCCGGGCTTACGTCGTCAACGCATGGTACATCACCGCTTATAAGCCCTTGCGCGACGACCAGGGACAAATAACGGGAGTCCTTTACGTGGGCATTAAACAAGAGGATCTGCCCGAGTTGAGGAAGGGCATTATGGATATTGTCGTCGGAAAGACGGGATACGTTTACGTAGTGGGAGGCGCCGGCGAACAAAGAGGCCATTATATTATTTCAGCTCAAGGCAAACGCGACGGCGAAAATATTTGGGAAGCGAAAGACGCCGATGGCCGTCTCTTTATTCAATCTATCGTTAAAAAAGGATTGGAAACGAAAGGCGGACAATGTGTTTTCGAACGCTATCCCTGGAAAAACAAGGGCGAAGACGAAGCGCGCAATAAGATTGTCGCGATTACCTATTACCAACCCTGGGATTGGGTCATCGGCGCCGGCGCCTATGAAGACGATTTCCAAGACGCACGCGGCAGATTGACTGAAGCGCTGAATCAATTTTTATTTTGGTCGTTTGCGGCTGCCGTTGTGATGTTGGTCGTTGTGGGAATTAGTACCATCCTGGCGGTAAATAAAATCGTCCGTCCTCTCTGGGCAGTTGTGAACGGATTGAAGGACATTGCCCAGGGCGAAGGCGATCTAACGAAAAAACTCGCCATGCGCAAGGTCAATTGTTCTTCCATCAAGAAGTGCGGAAAACATACTTGCCCCGAATACGGCAAGAGTGCCAATTGCTGGGATACCGTCGGATCGAGCACCATTGGCGAGATCCACTGCCCGGCAATTCTTAGTGGCAAGTACAAGAGTTGTCATGACTGTGAAGTAATGAAAATGGCCGTCCGAGATGAAACGGAAGAAATATCGGCGTGGTTTAATACGTTTATGGGAAAACTCTGTCGGATTATTCGGCAAGTTGCCGGATCCACAAAGACTTTGGCAAGTTCCTCGACCGAACTGTCTACCACGGCCACACAATTGGCCAGCGGAGCCGAGGAAACAACGAATCAATCGTCTACGGTCGCCTCGGCCGCCGAGGAATTGGCCACCAATATGAACAACATGGCAGCCTCCACCGAGCAAATGAACGCCAACGTCAAGACGGTCGCCTCGGCCACCGAGCAAATGACCGCCAGTATTTCCGAAATCGCCAAAAATGCCGAAAAGGCGTCCTCGGTGGCGTCCAATGCCTCCACCATGGCGCAGTCGAGCAACCAAACCATTGGACAACTCGGCAACGCCGCCGATGAGATCGGAAAGGTCATCGAGGTCATCCAGGACATCGCCGAACAGACCAATCTGCTGGCCCTGAACGCCACGATCGAAGCAGCTCGGGCCGGCGACGCCGGCAAGGGCTTCGCCGTCGTCGCCACCGAGGTCAAGGAACTGGCCAAGCAGACCGCCGACGCCACGGTGGACATCCGCAACCGGATCCAAGGCATCCAGACTTCAAGCGGCGAAGCGGTGGATTCCATTAGCCAGATCAGCGAGATTATCCAGCAGGTGAACGAGATCTCCCGGACCATTGCTTCGGCCGTGGAAGAGCAAAGCATCACGACCAAGGAAATCGCACAAAACATTGTACAGACCGCTCAGGCCGCGGAAACGGTCAGTGTCGGTGTGGCGCAATCGGCTACGGCCAGCAAGGAAATCACCCGCAACATCACAGGTGTGGATCAGGCCGCCAAACAAACGGCTGAAGGGGCTAACCAGACCCAAACCGCCGGCGTGGAATTGTCCAAGGTTTCCGAGCAACTCCAAACACTCGTTAACCAATTCAAGGTGTGGTGATTGAGAAAATGACGCACACCAAGAAGGATGGACGCCTATCAAATATCCCGCGGTCAACCCACAATGCTTTGGGGGTTTATTTCCAGCACCAAGAAATGTAAACGACCGCTTGAACGGGATATGAACTGATACGTGTATTTCTGGTAACCCTTCGCAATTCACGGAGAACGATTTATGAGGATTTTTAAGAACATGAAACTGCGGACGAAACTTGTTGGAGGTTTTGCTGCCGCGGCAGTCGTGACGATGATTGTGGGAGGAGTCAGCTACTGGGGAATTCATAACCTCGTCGGCTCGCTGAACGAAGTCGGCCGGCAACAGTTGCCCAGCGTCGAAAGTCTTATGCAACTCCGCGACGGCGGCGATGAACTCAAAGGAGCTCTTCGAACACTCTTGGCATCGGACCTTCCGGAAGAGATCAGGCAAAATCAATTCAAATACGTAGAGGATGTCCGTAAGAAATACGGAGAAGCTAAAAAAGTCTACGAATCGCTGGAACACTCCGCTGAGGAAAAACAGGTTTGGGAAAAATTTACTGCAGCGTGGGATGCCTGGAAAACGGATAATAACCAATATCTCCAAAAGACCCGGGAATTATTCCAACTCGGAATCGGCAATCCCTACGTTCTGGAAAAGGATTTGGAAACCTTCCGCGCCGATCACTTCGGCGTGTTTCAGAAGGTGTTGGAGATGATCCAATCGGAAAAAGCTTTCGAGGGCGGCGACAACGCCCATGCGTGCGCCTTCGGGAAATGGCTGAGTGAGAACCAGATCCAGAATCCTAAAATCCGTTCCCTGATCCAAGAGGTGTCGCAAATCCACGAAAAGTTCCATCAAGCGACCAAAGAGGCGAAGGAACTTGTCCAAAGCGGGAAAAAGGACGAAGCCTTCACGGTGTATCAGCAACAAATGTGTCCTGCCGCTGAGCAGACTTTTGCAGTTCTCAGACGCATGAAATCGGTCGCTCAGGAAGCGGTGGCTCTGGACCGCCAACGTCAGCATCTCTTGCTCGAGGTCTCCCGGGAAAGCCAGCAAAAAACGTTCCAAGACCTAGACAAACTCGTTGAGCTTGCCAAGCAATCGGCGGATAACGCCATCGAGCAAAGCGACACCATGGCCGGATGGGTGTCTACGCTGGCCATCTTCAGCACGGTCGTTGGGTCCATCGGCGCCCTGGCCTTCGGCGTCTTCCTGGCGCTGTCCATCGTGCGTCCCGTCCTCAGGGGCGTCGAATTTGCCACGGCCATTGCCCAGGGGGATTTGACACAAACCGTGAATATCGATCAACGCGACGAAATCGGTCAGTTGGCCCAATCACTCAATGACATGAGCGGCAATCTCCGGAAAATGTTCACCGACATTGCAAGTAATTCCACGATGCTCGCCGGCTCCGCCACTGAGCTTTCCGCCACGGCCACGCAGTTGGCCAGCGGAGCCGAGGAAACGACGAATCAATCGTCCACGGTCGCCTCGGCCGCCGAGGAATTGGCCACCAATATGAACAACATGGCCGCCTCCACCGAGCAGATGAACACCAACGTCAAGACGGTCGCCTCGGCCACCGAGCAAATGACCGCCAGTATTTCCGAAATCGCCAAAAACGCCGAAAAGGCATCCTCGGTGGCGGCCAACGCCTCCACCATGGCGCAGTCGAGCAACCATACCATCGGACAACTCAGCGGCGCCGCCGACGAAATCGGAAAAGTTATCGAGGTCATCCAGGACATCGCCGAGCAAACCAATCTGCTGGCCCTGAACGCCACGATTGAAGCGGCCCGGGCCGGCGACGCCGGCAAGGGCTTCGCCGTCGTGGCCACCGAGGTTAAGGAACTGGCCAAACAGACCGCCGACGCCACGGTGGACATCCGCAACCGGATCCAAGGCATCCAGTCTTCCAGCGGCGAAGCGGTGGATTCCATCAGCCAGATCAGCGGAATCATCGAGCAAATCAACGAAATTTCCAGGACCATCGCCTCGGCCGTCGAGGAACAGAGCATCACCACCAAGGAGATCGCGCAGAACATCGCGCAATCCTCGCAAGCGGCGGAGTCGATCAGCGCCGGCGTGACGCAGTCGGCCACGGCCAGCAAGGAGATCACCCGCAACATCGCGGGGGTAGACCAGGCCGCCAAGCAGACGGCCGCCGGCGCCACGCAAACCCAGACCGCCGGCGTGGAATTGTCCAAGGTTTCCGAGCAACTCCAAACACTCGTCAACCAGTTTAAAGTATAAAACCAAGATGCGTGAACTACGAACATGGAAGCTCCCCTCCGCGTCTTGATCGTTGACGATACGGCGGTATACCGGAAGATCATCAGCAACGTGCTGAACGGTCTGCCCGGCGTGACGGTGGTGGGAACCGCCGCCAACGGACGAATTGCGCTGAAGAGGATCGAAGAACTACGCCCCGATCTGGTGACGCTCGATTTGGAAATGCCCGAAATGGACGGGCTGGAAGTGCTCCGCTGCCTCCAGCAAACGTCGTGCAACGTCGGCGTCATCATGCTGAGCGCCTTTACCAGCGAAGATGCGGAATCGACCATCACCGCCTTCAAATTGGGGGCTTTTGACTTCGTCCTGAAACCGCATGGTCCCGATTTCGCGGAAAACGTTGCGCAACTTCGGGCAAGACTTGCCGGGAAAGTTACAGCCTATGCCTATCAGAGCTCCATCCGCGATATTTTACGAACGCGGGCGGACTCCCGGGCACGCGGTCCTCGAACTTCCCCTGCGGTTCGCCTGGAACCTCCTCCGCTGAAAATACCGCATCCTCCGCAAATTCGTGCGGTCGCCATCGGCATTTCGACGGGCGGCCCCCAGGCGCTGGCTCGAATGCTGCCGTTGCTCCCTCGGGATCTGGCGGCTCCCGTACTGATCGTCCAGCACATGCCGCCGTTGTTCACGCGGTCGCTGGCCGAAGACCTCAACCGCCGGTGTCCGATGCGGGTCCAGGAGGCCGAGGACCACCTACTCGTTCAACCGGGCGAGATCCTCATCGCACCCGGCGGTCGGCAGATGGGTGTTCGATGGCACCAGAACCATGTTCAGGTGCAACTCACCGACGATCCGCCCGAGAATAGCTGCCGGCCTTCCGTCGATTACCTTTTCCGCTCGGTTGCCGAAGTCTTCGGCGGCCAGGCCTTGGCCGTGATTATGACCGGCATGGGAAACGATGGAAACCGCGGCTGTCGCCTCCTGAAGGAGCGGGGAGCCGTGATCGTCGCACAGGACGCCGAAACGTGTACGGTATTCGGGATGCCGCAAAAACCGATCGAGGAGGGGCTCGCAAACGTGGTTGCGCCCCTGGATCACATCGCCGCCACCATCACCCAATACGTTGAAAAAGGAGTCCTGGCGTGCAGGTGATTACTCAAGAAATTAATTTTGTCACGGATTATATCCATAAAATCTCGGGCGTAAAGCTCGACGAAAGCAAAGCGTATTTGATCGAGAGCCGCCTGTCGGAAATCATCCGCCGCGAAAAATGCGGCAATTATCGGGAACTGTGCCTCAAAGCGCAAACCGGCGGCAACCCGTATCTTCGGGAACAAATTGTCGACGCCATCACGACCCACGAAACCCTGTTCTTCCGCGACAACGCACCTTTCGAAGCGCTCCGCAAGCTCGTCATCCCCCATTGGATCGCCGAAAAATCAAAAAATCCCAACTCCCGACGGATCAGGATTTGGTCCGCCGGATGCAGCACCGGCCAGGAACCGTACAGCATTGCAATGACCCTCTGGAACGCGCTGCCTAATATATTTTCCTGGGACATTAGCATTCTGGGAACCGATATCTCCGACGCTTCCATCAAACAGGCGAGCCTGGGACGCTTCACAGAACATGAGGTCCAACGCGGACTCAACGCCGATCTCCTGGCGAAGTTCTTCGTGCAGGAATCCGCCGGCTGGCGGGTGAAAGATGAATTACGGTCGCTGGTGACCTTTCGACGTTATAATTTGCTTGATTCCCTCATGGAATTCGGTCCTTTCGACGCCATCTTTTGCCGCAACGTAGCAATCTACTTCGACGAAAAGACGCGCAGCAATTTATTCTATCGTCTGTCAGTCCGCCTGGCCAACGGCGGCTTTCTTTTCGTCGGCTCCGCGGAATCGTTGGCCGATCTCGGCCGTGAATTTACTCCCCGATACTACAACCAGATTCTTTATTACCAGCCCAACCTCAAGTAAACGACAACGACGGGGAGGCAAGACGGCGAACCTTATTTTTCCCCCCCGCTGAGACCCAGCCGGAGCGGAACTTGCCGGAGTTGGCCATCGCGGAGGATTGAGAGCACGACCTGGTCGCCGGGCTGTTTCTCTTCGACGACGTCGTAGAATTCATCGGGGGTTTTCACGGGCCGGCCGTCCACCTTCAGGATCACGTCGGCCGTAGCGAGGTTCAGAACGCGTTGGTTGACGAGAAAAGGTCCCTGACGCTTTTGCCGTTGTTCGATGCGCGGACCTTGCAGGCCGGCCCGTTCCGCCGGTCCGCCCCGTTCCAGGAGGGCAACCAACAACCCGCGCTCGACGGGAAAGAGCTTGGTAATGCCCGCGTTGGGCCGGCGAACCCGGCCGTTGGCGATCAACTGCGGAACCACTCGAGCAATCGTGTTCACGGGGACGGCGAATCCCACGCCGGCGCTCTCGCCCGTCTTGCTGGCGATGGCGGTATTCATTCCGATCATCCGACCGCGACTGTCCAGCAGCGGCCCCCCGGAACTTCCCGGATTGATGTCGGCGTCGATTTGGATGACGGATTTGATCCTCCGTTCGGAGTTCCGAGCCGGCAGGGTTCGGTTTAAACTCGAGATGATCCCCGTTGTTAGCGTCCGCTCCAGCCCGAAGGGATTGCCGATGGCGAAGACCCGTTGCCCAACCAACAGCCGGGTGGAACTGCCGAACTTCACGGGAAAGAGCGAGGCCGGGAGCGCGTCGATTTTCAGCACCGCCACGTCCGTGTCCGGATCGCCGCCCACCAGCCGGGCCTCGAAAGTATTTCCGTCGAAGAGCGTGACCTGAACTTCCTGGGCGGCCTCGATCACGTGGTAATTCGTCAGAACGTGCCCTTGCTTGTCGAGCACCAAACCGCTTCCTTCACCCTTCGAGAGGACCTCGAATAAATGAAAGCGATCGGTCTGCACGCCTTTCGTCTTGATATTCACCACGCTGCGATTGGCGAATTGATAGACCAGCACGTTGACCTGTTCGTCCGGCGTGAGGCCCTGGAGATCGGCAGGCGTCGCCGGTCCCGTGGCGGTTGGCGATATCGGTCGGCCGGCCGAGGGCGTCGAATAATGGGTTGACGCTCCCGGTTCTTGGTCCAGGGAAACACTTTCCGCCGACCGACTCCAACACCAGAAAACTGCTGAAAATACCCCTAAAGGGGCGGCCAGCATGGCAAGATAGATAACTTTTCGCATAACGATCCCTCTCACTTGTTCTTTCTTAACATTGAATTATAGGGACACCAATAACCGCCTGAATGTTTTCAGACGTAACTTTATAATAAGCCAAATGATGAGAAAAGTAAAAAAGAAGAGGCCGGCAAGCGTTTTGTTCCACGCCGCCTCCGTCCGGAGGGCTTAGGCGGCTTTCTTGGGGGGCGACGAGACGGCTTCTCGGTCGCTACGTACGCTGCCATACTTCTGCGCGATCTTCCGGAGAATCGCGTCGCGGTAGGGAAACCAAAGGCAGTGCGGGATGACTTCGATCCGGCCGGTTTCGACGTCTTCGTAGGGCATGCCGACCTTGCAGGATTGCATGCGTTCGGAATCGATCGAATGCTGTTCTTCGAACGGGAGCACGGCCACGCGGAGGTGGGTGACGGGAGCGGGACGCCCCGTGAGGCGTTTCATACGGCGGCGCCGCCACAAGCGCCATACGCTGCGGATCATGCCGAAGAAGGGACGGTTTCCGAAGACGCTACGGAGACGGATGGTCCGCAGCAACCACGGAACCAGCGTGACGAGACAGAGGAGCTTTCCTCGCCAGCGCGGGAAGAACTTGCCGGGATCCAGCCGGGAGAGCCGGGGTTCGATTTTCCTGACGAGGTTGGCGAATTCCCTGGCGGCCTGGGGCAGCGGCCGGTTGAGGTAGTGATTGATTCCGCGGAACGTCGCGCCGTGGGGGATGAGGAAGGTGATCGATTCGCAGTTGGGGTGGACGCCGGCAAAGAACAGGAATTTCGAGGCTGGCCGGTCGTGAAAGAAAGGGCGCATCACGCGGAGCCAATGGGTCATTCCCGCCGGAACGAAGTCCACGTCGCCGCCGGGAACGGCCGCCTGCACCATCTTCTCCACGTCTTCCGCGGTCGTATGTTCCGTCACGTGAAACACGCCCGGCTCCCAACTCTCGTACAAGGGGATGATCCCCACGTCGGAGATCAGCTCGCGGTTCTCGGCGCAAAATTGGAAGAGATCGCCCAGCCAACGGTCGTTGACTCCCAGGGCCGCGCAGACGATGAGCGTATGTTTGCGGCGGCTGTATTTCTTCAGGTTCTCCAGGGCCTTCATTTTCAGATCGTAAGCCCGGCCGTTGTGGCGCAGACGCTCATAGATATCCCGGCTGCGTCCGTCGAAACTCAGCCGCAGACCGACGTTGGCCTGGCATAGTTTCCGGCAGTACGCTTCGTCGGCCAGGCGCAATCCGTTGGTGGTCACCTGTGTTTCGACGCCGTGCCGGCGTCCCACGGCGATGATTTCGAGCATGTCGTCCCGGACCGTCGGCTCGCCGCCGAAGAGATTGACCACCGGCCGGGGCTGCATCCGGGCGACGGCGGAAAAGATCTTCTCGAAGTATTCCAGGGGCGGATTGAAATCGAAACCCATCTTGCGGAGTGAAAAGCCGCAGATGGGACAATCCATGTTGCAGTGGTTGGTCACGTCCAGGAAGAGCATGGCCGGAGAATGGTTGATCCGGCACCGGTCGCAGTGGAGCGTGCATGCCGCCGCCTTGCGGGGAACGCCCTCCCACAGATCGCGTTTGGCCTGCCAGGCGGTTGCGTCCGAGCTGATCAGCGATTGATTCGTACCGCAATGGGAACAGAATTTGCGTATCCAGACTTGTCCGTTGAAAATATGATGCTCCGCCGGGACCCTCCTCCGGCACTGAGTGCACACACCAATGGTTGGCTCGGACATGAAGGACCTCGTGGATTATCGATTCAACAGTCAGCCGCTTCTCGGGGTCGGTTGGCGGAGGATGCGGACTTCAATCGAACATCCTTTGCATAAGAGCGGCGTCGATCCCCTACCCTCCTTTCCGCTTTGCTCGTTTCGATCGTCCGTTTTTTACTCTTGGGAATGAACTGCGCAGTTTCGCAAAAGCACACGATCGGTCAAAACGGACCTGCTGGATGTGAAGATATTCGGGTCCGACTGGTTAATGTTTTGAAGTTAAAGCAGACTGAGAAATCTCGCCGATGGACGCGATAAAAGCGGAAGAAGTGGGGATGGGTGCTTTGTTGATTGACAAGCCCGTAAAGTCATCCTAAAATGCCCATCAACCATAAAGCGCCCAGGCGGAGACGCCCAATCCAATAATTTGTCAATTGGGCCCGCTCTGCCGCCGCATGCACAGTTCTCCCCCCTGAGAATTGCCCGCCGTAAACCGTGGAAAAAAGTGCTCTGTGCGCCGGTGACAGGGATCCTTCTATCATCCGTAGCGACCAGCGGCAAATCCGAGATTTTTCGGTCGGGTTCGTCCATCGATTGGCATCCTCTTATCGGTGTAAAACATATTCGTTTGAGGAGTATTCCACACATGGCCATGCCAACTTCACGGTATCTAGTGCAATTTTTAAACATGTTTTGGTGGAAGTGGAGTTGGTTGATTCTTATCGGATGTCTTTGGAGCGTGCCGGCCCCGGCCGGGGAGAAGGACGATCCGCCGGCAACGACCGCCGAAGCGGCGGAAGCGGTGGATTCGGACCATCACGCCTCGACCGAGGAAGAATCTCCGCCGGCGACTGGAGAACCTTCGCTGCTGGGCGATCTGCTGGCTCCCGGTAAAATCAAGCTGTTGGAAGACGAGATTGCCGACGGAATAACCAATCGGCAAGCTATCGACAATTACCGCCGTTTTGTCCGATACGCCAACGGGCGGTTGGATGTATCGGCCGGCCGGTACACCGGCTCCGAACTGACCGGCAACTGCCGCTTAAGTTGGTACGACTGGCTGCTGCGGCACCCTCTGGCCGCTACCCGGGAGGCTGAAAAGTTCACCCGCGAGCTTCATGCGGACGTGTTGGGCGATCACGAGGGCTTCGCGGCGCTGCTGGTCCTGGCCGCCAAGAGAATGGACTGCGGCCGACGCAAACCGCGCAGTTTTTCGAAAATCACTTCGCCCGAGCAGGCCCTGGACGCGCTGAAACAGGCCCTGGCGAAGGCCCAAACGGCGTTCGCCGCGGCGTTGGCCCCGCTGACGAAATCGCAAATCCGCGAGTTGAATTCCTATTTATATCCGGTGATGGTCGGCCA
Source organism: Pirellulales bacterium (assembly GCA_016936015.1). GTDB lineage: Bacteria > Planctomycetota > Planctomycetia > Pirellulales > Thermoguttaceae > JAFGPV01. The sequence goes on along the minus strand of JAFGPV010000210.1, from coordinate 6,068 downwards.
GAACAGCCTGGGGCACACGCTAAACGACCGTGGCACGGGCCGGCGGCTGTGCGACTTGATGGAGATCATGGACCGCAAGGCCTTTTACGACGCCGCCGATGCCCTGGCCGTGCTGACCGATCCGGAATTCCTCAAGCAACTCAAAGCACTGCCGGCGGAGGAAAACATCACCGTCGAGGGCGTCTCCGGCCAAGTGGTCGCGAAGCTCGACACGCCCGGCGGCACGATCCTTATCGGCGGCAAAGGGCAGAACGTGTACCAACTCGACCAGCTCCCGAACGTCAGCGCCGTGATCGACCTGGGCGGCAACGACGGCTACGTCGACGGCACGGTCGGGCTGGATCGGCCGGTGCTGGCGCTGATCGACCTGGCGGGCGACGACATCTACCGCAGCAGCAAGCCCGGCGTGCAGGGCGCCGCCGTCCTGGGCGTTTCGATGCTTGTGGACCTGGAAGGCAACGACCTCTACCAAGCGGCCGACATGGCCCAGGGTTCCGCCTTAAGCGGCGTCGGCATTCTCGTGGATTACGCCGGCGACGACCACTACCAGGGCCACCGCCGCGTTCAGGGGCAGGCGCTGTGCGGCATTGGAATCCTGATCGACCGCGCCGGCGACGACGACTATCGGGCAACCCTATGGGGGCAAGGGATGGGGGCGCCGCTGGGGTTCGCCCTGTTGGACGATCTATCGGGCAACGACCACTATTTCTGCGGCGGCTACTATACCGACTCGTATCCCGAGACGCCCGGCCTGGACGGCTGGGGGCAAGGCGTGGGATCGGGCCTGCGGCAGGTCGCCGACGGGGGTATCGGCGTGATTCTCGACGGCGGCGGCGACGACGTCTATGAATTCGACTACCTCGCTCACGGCGGCGGCTACTGGTGCGGAGTGGGCTTCGCCCGGGACTTCGGCGGCAACGACCAGCGCCTGATTACCCGAAAATCCTACACCGGCGGACAACGCACCGAGCCGAGCTATCAACGCTTCGGCATCGGCTGGGGCTGCCATTACGCCTTGGGATTCTGCTTCGACGACGCCGGCGACGACGTCTACGACGGGACGATTATGGGCACCGGCATGGCCTGGGACTGCGCCTTCGGCGCGCTTTGCGATTTCGGCGGCAACGACCGCTACGAAGCCACCGGCGGCCTGACTCAGGGGACCAGTAACCAGATGGGCTTCGGCGTCCTCTTTGACTACAACGGCGACGACGTTTACGAAGGCTACGGCCAGGGTTATGCATCCAACAGTCTGTCCTATCATCCGTTGCCCGACTGCGGCGGGAACTTCGCCTTCTGCGTCGATTACGGCGGAAACGACAAGTACGGCAGACGGGCCATGAACAACTTTTATCTCCAACGCGGTTCTCAGGGCGGGTTCCACATTGACCGGCCCCGATCTGAAGAGGTCCAACAAACGGCAAAAAAATCGCCTCCCCCGCGGCGACAGGCAAGTAAGCAATAAAGGATTCAGGGTTCAGGATTTGAATCGTTCAGGGATGTCTTGAATTCGAAATCCTCGATGAGAAGGGATGTCACTGATGGCTCGACTTTTTCAATATATTGTGGCGATGATCCCATTGTTTACCGGAGCGCTGCTCCTTGGTAGCGTGACGGTTTCGGGAGTGAGGGCCGAGGTGGCCAACGAGGAGGAACTCTCGGGACCTCTGCTCCCCCAGCCGACGAATCCCGGGGATTCCTCCCCGGCGGACGACGGTTCCACGGCGGAAAACCGGGAGAAAACGCCTGGCGAGCAGGAGAGCGCCGCCGGGGATTCGTCCTCGCCGGTTCCTCCTGAAAAGTCGGAGAAGACGCCGTCGGTCGAAGGGGCCGTGCAAGAGCATGCTTCCGACGCGGGGAATTCCGCGAATACGGCGGCCGGGGACAAGAAAGAAACCCCGGCGGCCGACGAGAAGTCGCCGCCCGCCTTGGAAAACGCCCTCTCCCCGCCCAAGCCCAAGCGGACTCTGACGCCCGCGATGACCCAGCTCCGCGACCAGGTGCGGCAGACCCTGACTCTGCATCACAAGCAGCCGTTCGGCAACCGGCAAAACACGGCCTGCGAGCTCATGGACTTCTGCCTGGCCTACGGCTGCGATACGGAAGTTACGCTCACCGAGCGGAACGGCCAGCATCGGGTCAACGGCATCACCTGTCTGTGCTGGAATTATCCCTGTGCCGGGTACGCGCCGCTGATGCTCAGCGAGGGCCGGATTGCCGCGCGGTTGGGCTACGGCGCCCAGTTGCGTCCCTCGCAGATGTTGGCCATGCTGGCCTTCGCCCGGGTGCAGGCGAGTTATCCCCTCCGCGTGGGCGGCGCCGTCCGGACGGTGGCCGACCTGATCGAATCGGAGAAACGCGACTGCCGCGCCGGCGATGATTTGTCGCTCAAGCTGATCGGCCTTTCCTATTACGTCGATGAGCCGAACTGGGAAAACTCCCTCGGCCAGAAGTGGAACCTGGAACGGATCGTGGGAGAAGTCCTCGATCAAGAGGTTCCTCTGGACAACGCCCCCGGCCTGGAGCGGCTGCTGGCGCTGGGTTACGCGGCCGGTCAACGGGAAAAGCGCGATCTGCCTGCGGAAGGCCAGTTCGCCCGCGCACGGAAATACGTCGAAGATTTTCAGGAATACGCCTTCCCGATGCAAAATCCCGACGGCAGTTGGGGATATTTCCTGGCCGGCCAGGGCGCCAACCGCAACGAGGGCGCTGCGTTTCGCTCGACGGCCTACGTGCTCGAGTGGCTGGCCGCCACCTACCCTGAAGAAAAACTCGACGATCCTCGGCTGGTGGCCGCGGTGAAATACCTCCTCCAGACGCTCAGCAGCCGGCAGTATCGCTACAATGCCGCGGTGCTCTCCACCCGGGAGATCAACTCCTACGCCCACGCCCTGCACGCCCTGACGGTGTACGACGACCGCTACTTCCATCCCGCCGACGACGTCAAACCGCCCGCCGAACCGCAGCCGGAAAAATCCGCCGCCGAATCCGCCACGGCGGCCCGCTCCGCGGCGAATGCCAAATAGTTCACGTCGCATAGAGTCTTTCTGTATGCAGTCGATAGCGAATGTTTTTTCTCTTCCGGGGCCGGCCCGGGGGCCGCGCCCGGTTCGTTCCTGATACTCCCGCCTGTCACCGCAATTTGAAGTCGCATTACCGGAACACTCATGGCCGATGAATTGCGTTTTCAGTATTTGCGACTCGCTGAAGTTCCAGGGCTTTCAGGCCCCCGGGTGCGCCCGGGAGCTTTTCGTCACCCGGGCATCTTTCCGCCTATCAGTACATTCTCGATCAGGCCGGGGAGTGCATGAAGTCTTTGTCGACCTCTGACCTCCCTGCCGGGCAATCATCCTGCCGGCAGCGTGACCGCCAACAGCGTGGGGACGGTGTCCGCGGCGGGAATCCAGCTTGTCTGCCGGCCGGCGGCGGGTATCAGCACCGTTTCTCCGCGGCGGAACCGCCGTCGGTAGCCGCCGCTTGACTGCCGCAATTCCACGTCGCCGTCCAGGATCATCCAGATCGACATGCAGTCGGGATAGGGATTCGCCAACTTCCCGGCAAGGCGATGCCGATCGAGTTGGAAATAATTGCAGTGGACCAGGCGCTGGCTGCGGGAAATGGTTGACGCGTTTTCCCAATCCCGGGGCAGAACCGGATGGACCGGGCCGCGGCTCCAATCGACCGAGGCCAGCGCCTCCGCGCGGTGCAGCGGCCTGGTTCGGCCCTGGGCGTCCCGGCGGTTCCAGTCGAACAGGCGGAACGTGATGTCGCTGGATTGCTGCACCTCGGCCAGCAGCACGCCCCGGGCGGCATGGACCACGCCCGCCGGCAGGAAGACGCAGTCGCCCGGCCGGGGCGTAAAGCTGTGGAGGCACTCGGCCGCTGTCTCCGTGTCCAAGGCCCTTTCGAGATCGGACCGCGTGACTGCCGGTTTCAGGCCGGCGTAGATCCGGGCGTCCGGCAGGGCGTCGAGCACCACCCAGGCCTCGGTCTTGCCCAGCGATTCGTCCCGCAGGCGCTTCGCCTGTTCATCGCCTGGATGGACCTGGACCGAAAACACGTCGTGACAGTCGAGGAATTTAAACAGCAGCGGGAACGGCGTTCCCTCGGGAACCGGCCGGCCGAGCAGTGATTCGCCGGACTGCCGCCAAAGCTCCGTCAGCGGCGTTCCGCGCAGAGGTTCCTCGGCCACGACGCTGACGTGGTGCGGATGGCCGCTGAGTTCCCACGACTCGCCGTATTTTTCCGCATCCGGCAGGTTCTTGCCCAGCAGCGATTCCAACCGCCGTCCGCCCCAGGGCATCGGTCGCAGATACGGCTTGAAGATCAATGGGTCCATGATGGTTTATTCGTTTGAGTGTTTTACATTTAAGGCAGTTGACAATTCATCATTGTAGCGTCTGATTGTTGTTCATTTGAGGGCAGAATATTTGCACAAGAGGGGGTCTTGAAGTGTCGTATTTTACGAATCCGCGTGGGATTTGTTGTGTGTTGGCAAGGCACGGAATTGTTTGTAGGACAGGTTGCCAACCTGTCCTACGAGGTTGGTCAACGGCACAGGCATTCGGAACACTTCGGGGGGGTGGAGGCGGGGGGTGGTTGGTAGGCGGTGGGCGGCCGGCCGCTGGTTGGGGGTTTTTATTGCAAATTGGTCATTGCAAATTTCAAATTGCAAATTGGAGGACATACGAGATTGAGGGTTCAAAGTTCGGGATTCAGGGTTCGGGAGTAATTCCATAAACGACACCTAAAACTTATTCACCGGCCGGCAAGCCGGCAGGGGCCATCGAAGTTTTTGCCCGGATTTTTTTAGCTGACAAAACGTCTTCACCGGCCGGGCTAGCCGGCCGGGGCCGTCAAGGATTTTGGCTGTTTTTCTAGCTGGCGGAGCCAGTGGCACATACGGCTTGTTTTGGTCAACGAGGATGTCGATTGGGCAATTGCGGACATTTTACATCCCTTGTTGGTGGGGAGGACATGCGTTGTGGCTATGGGATGCTTTTTCGGGGAAGGTTGGCCTTCGGATAGTTGCGCAATTTAAGTATACTATTGTACATTCTATCAAATCCGATGGGGAATGCAATAGGCGTTTTTGGCCGCCCCCCGGGTGGAGATTTGAGATTTGAAATAGAAGATTTGAGATGAGAGAAGAGGGAACAAGCAAAAAGACAAAAGGCAGAGGTCGCGATGCTGAACGATCTGTCGACTAATATTTTTTACAGTTTCCAGTGTGAAGAAGACGGCGACCCCATTGAAAGTGGCGTCATTTTCCATCCTCATGGGAAAATAGAAATCATTGATACTCCTGAGCCGGGTATACCACAATGGTTTCTAGATCAGTTTGGCGTGGACTTTTTCTACAAGGTGTCTACGATACGAGTTTATGAGGATGATGACGTAAAAGTGTTGGAAAAAACTGGTATTGGCAAGCAACTGAAATGTCTAATATTTCATGCGTGGATCAACGAGACCAGAACTGACGAAGAGATCAAGCAGCGAATTCACAGAGAATTGCCTTATTGCAAAATTAAAATCGAGCGCGTGACGCATGTTTCATTCCGGCGAGACCATTAGGCTTAGATCCTATCCGCAAGCGGTCGAACCATTTTTGAGCGTATGCAGCGTGGCGGCGCGGCCGCCGGGGGCAAGGGCGGGGGTTAGGGGGATGGCTTTGGGGCAGACTTTGACGCAGTTCTGGGCGTTGCGACAGATCTGGATGCCGTCCTCGGCCGAGTCACTCGGAGGCGTTCATCGAGCCGATGGGGCAATTGTCATGCCGCTACGCGGCATGGGCTGTACGATTTCGATTCCGGGGGTTGCGCTGCGCTCCACCCCCGGCTATTCACGCGACGCCGCTGACGCGGCTGAATTCGAACGCCAATGCTCTCTGAAAGCAACAAATCGAAAAAATAGCCGTATTCACATTACCTGCCCTCACCCTAATCCTCTCCGGGCACCGACCGAAGTTTGGTCGGGGAGAGGAGACCAATTTTCAAACTTAGCGGTCGAACCATTTTTGAGCGTATGCAGCGTGGCGGCGCGGCCGCCGGGGGCAAGGGCGGGGGTTA
>JAFGPV010000038.1 GCA_016936015.1 Pirellulales bacterium | reverse complement strand
TCGTCGGGACGAACCAGCCAGTGCTCGTAGAGGAGCAATCCGGCGATGGCGATCACGCCTCCGAGGTAGATCTTTCCGAAGGCCGGGTAAACCTGGGGCAGTAGGAACAGCAGGCCGACCGTCACGGCGTGGCAGGCGGCGGCGATCCGCAACGCGGCGGCCACGCCGAACCGCGCCGGCACGCTGCGGAGCCGCATCCGCACGTCGAACTCGTAATCCTGGCAGGCGTAAATGATGTCGAATCCCGCCACCCAAAACAGCACCGCCAATCCCAAAACCATTGGCGCCCAGGAGAACACCGGCCGCAGCGCCACCCAGGCCGCCACGGGCGCCAGCATCAACGCGGCCCCCAGCCAGAAATGCGTAAGCATCGTCCAATGTTTGCTGTAGCTGTAACCGAACAGGAACAGCAGCACCGGGAAGGAGGCGTAAAGCGGAATCGGGTTTTGCGGCAAAAACAACAGGGTCCCCCCCATGAAACCGACCGAGCAGAGCAGGGTAAAGAGCAGAACCGTGTGACGGCTCAAGATCTCCCGCGGCAGGTGCCGATCTTCCGTCCGCGGGTTCAGGGCGTCCCAGCGATGGTCGGCCAGCCGGTTAAACGACATCGCGGCGCTCCGGGCGCAGGCCATGCAGACCAGAATGCCGACCAGATCCAGCCAGCGGAACGGCGTCGGCGGGATTGCCCGGGCGTTGGCCGTCCAGGCCATCAACGCCGCCAGCAGCGCAAACGGCAGCGCGAACAGCGTATGGCTGAAGCGGATCATTTCCAGCAATTGGCGGACGCGGCGGAACATAATGAAAGGATGAAGGATGAGGGAGAATGATGAGGGACCATTATAATGGGACGATGGATGTAAATAACGAAGGATCCTCATCTGCATGTAAAATTCCGGGGCCGGGAACCGCCCAGTTCACTTTCCTCCTCATCCCTCATCCTTCATCCCTCATCCTTCCCCCTCACTCTCCCCACCGCCGGATCAGGTTGTTGAGGATTCCCAACTGATCGCAGATGCGGGCGACGATGAAATCGATCAGGTCGCGGACCGATTTCACGCCGTGGTAGAAGGCGGGCATGGCGGGGAGGATCACGGCGCCGGCCTCGGCCGCCCGGCGGAGGTTGTCGAGCGTGACGATCGACAGCGGCGTTTCGCGGGGCACCAGCACCAGTTTCCGCCGCTCCTTGAGGTGGACTTCGGCCGCGCGGTGGATCAGGTTCGCGCTGGTGCCGTGGACCAATGCGCTCAGCGTGCCGCTGGAGCAGGGACAGATCACCATGCCGTCGGTCAGGAACGAGCCGCTGGCCATCGGGGCCAACGTGTCGCGGTAGTGGTAGTAATGGATTTTTCCCGGCTCGCCCGAGGAAACGTTCAGCACGCTGCTCTCCTCGCTGGAGATGCCCGCCAGCGAGCGGATGGTCCGCAGCTTGCGGTCCTTGACCAGCGACTCCTCGTCGAGCATCAGCATCCCGGGCGAGAAATTCTCCAGGTCGATATTCAAGTCGAGTTCCTTCTTCAGCACGGTCTGCGAGGCGGCGGAGATCGTCAGGTGGACGTCGCAGCCGGCCGCCAACAGCACTTCCAGCAGCCGCACCGCGTACGTCGAGCCGCTGGCGCCGGTGATCGCGACGACAATGCGAGGTTTCATGGGAAAGGATTCAGGGTTCAGGGTTCAGTTTCCGGCCGACGTACAACGTGGCCACGCCGCCGGTCATCGGGTAAAAGCGGACTTCCTGCAATCCGGCCGTACGCAACTGCGCGACGAGGTCCTTGCCTTGGGGAAATTCGCCCACGCTGGCTGGAAGATAATTGTAAGCGGCCTGAGTGTTCTTTGCCAGAGTCTGGCCGATACGCGGCAAAATCCGGTGGAAATACCAGCGATATACGGCGCCCAGACCGCGGCCTTTCGGCAGGCTGAATTCCAGGACGGCCACCTGCCCGCCGGGCCGGCAGACGCGAACCATCTCCCGCAGCCCAGCGGCCGGATTGCAGAGGTTCCGCAACCCGAAGGCCACGCAGACGATCTGGAACCGGTCGTCGGGAAAGGGCAGTTGCAGGGCGTCGGCCTCGACCAGGGTAACGTAGTCGTTGGCCTCAGCGTTTTTGATTTTATGAAGGCCCTTGAGCAGCATCGGGCGGCAGAAGTCGGCGCCCACCACCTCGTTCTTTTTTCCACTTGCTTTCCAGTAGGCCAGGGCCAGGTCGGCGGTGCCGGTGCAGACGTCCAGGATCGGCCCGGCGCCTTCGCGCGGCGGCGCCAGCAGGACCGTCCGCCGCCGCCACCGGCGGTCAATCCCCAGCGAGAGCAGCCGGTTGAGCAAATCGTACCGCCCGGCGATTTCGCCGAACATCTTCCGAACCCGGGCGGCGGATTTGTCCAACGGCATGGATGATTTTACCTGTGATGCAATCCGTTGATTGAGAGTCCCAGATAATGAATGTCGGATTCAATAGCCGGCGGCTAACAGCCTTAGGTTTACCCACAATTTTGATATTCAAAAATTGACGCAGATTCAATCATCGCTTGGAGTT
>JAFGPV010000037.1 GCA_016936015.1 Pirellulales bacterium | reverse complement strand
CGCCGCCGACCGAAATGAGATCAGGCAGCGATCGGTTGTAGGAGGCGGCTCCCGCCGCCGACCGAAATGAGATCAGGCAGCGATCGGCGGCAGGAGCCGCCTCCTACAGTAATTGATCGAGGAGCAGCCTATGATCCGCGTCGTGGAAGTCACCCAGCGTTACAGCGTCCGGCCGGTCCTGCGGAAGTTCAGCATCGAGGTCCGCGACGGCGAGATCGTCGCCCTGCTCGGTCCCAACGGCATGGGGAAGACGACCTTGCTGAGCGTCATGGCCGGCGCGCTCTGGCCGCAGAAAGGGCACGTCGAGATCGACGGGCTGGTCCGCCGCAGCTCGGAGGAGAATGAACTGGCCATCCGCCGCAAAGTGGTCTTCCTGCCCGATCAACCCTGGCTGCCGATGCAACGCACCGGCCGGGAGTTTTTAATTGCCGTAGGACAGCTCTACGACGTCGAAATCGACCGGCTGCTAGATCATGCCGACCGGCTGCTGAAACTTTTTGATTTGGACAAGGAGGGCGACTGGACGATCTCCAGCTATTCCAACGGCCAGCAGAAAAAGATCGCCCTCTGCTCGGCCCTGGTCACCGACGTGCCGATCTACCTGCTCGACGAGCCGTTCGCCGGCGGATTGGATCCGGCGGGCATCATGGCGCTGCGGATAGTCCTGCGGCGACTGGTGGAGGAGAAAAACGCCGCCATCGTCCTCTCCACGCCGGTGCCCGAGATCATCGAGGGCCTGGCCGACCGGATCGCCGTGATCCGCGACGGGCAACTCGCCGCCTTCGACACCCTGGAGGGCCTGCGGCGGCAGACGGAATCCTCCGGCGGCCTGGGCGACGTGCTGGCGAAACTCATCCACCCGCACATCACAGAGAATTTACGGGAATACTTTCAACAAGGGTGAGCCATGCGGAATCTGCGCCGAATCGTCCGTTGGTGCCGCTACGTGCTGCCGCCGTGGAACTTTCTCCTGGCAGGAGTCTTGGTGGTTTGTGTCTTTGAACTCATCTATTGGGGATTTTTCAAGCAATTTGGATTTCCGGATGTCGATCGAGAATTTGAAAAAATCCGCTTGATGATTGCCGGCTTTTTATGCTTTTTCTACGGTGGTTGGCGGATGGGGATGTTTCATCCTCTTTTTAATTCCTCCTATCGAAAATGGCTTTCCGTCACGCCTTGGTCCTCGCGCAAGCCGCTGCCTTTCGGACCGCTTCATCTCGTTGGGCAGGATCTCCTCCTGCTCGGTTTGGTCTATCTCTATATTTTTCCATACCCCCACGCGCTTCCAGTCGTAATCTTGGGATTTCTCGGCCCCTATTTCGCGCTACTGGGGTATTCCTTTTTTCGCACCGGCGTTTGGCAATTCGGATATCTGCTCGTTTTCGGAGTCGGCACGGTCGTCTTGTTCGCCGAGAATTTATGGGCGGCAACCGCGTGCATGATCGGTTGTTATGCGATTGCCTGGTGGGGAATGCGCTCGATGCTGTCGCGTTTCCCCTGGGAAGAGGTCGATCTCTCGAGGCTGAATACCCCTCCCTCCTCTTCGGCGAAGAACCAGCCCTACGATCGTTCGTTGGGTTGGCATTTCGAACGTCTTGCCCCCCTGGCAAAAATTTTCAACGTCTCGCGGCCGCACAACATTCTGTTTCCGCTTACGGCGGGATGGCTTTGTTTTGTCAGCACGATCCATACCCAGGACGAGAAATCCCAAAAGGTTTGCTTCTTCCTTGCGTATTTCATTCCGTGTATTGCCCTGCTGGCGGCCCGATTGGGCTTCTACTGCTTCTACTATCACAATCCGCTGAGATTATTCGGAAGAATTTTCCCCGGCCCGTTGATCGTGCCCCGGTACGACAAGGTCTTCCTGGTTCCGCTGGGAATGGTGGTTTTTGCCGTCGCCGCCCCCTTGCTCTTGATGCAGTTGGCCTTGAATTTTGCCCTCCTGCTGGCCGTCAGTCTCACGCTGGTCCTATACCTGGCGATCAACGGCAAGCCGACGCTGAAGAACTGGGCGCTGACCGGGGGACACAGGATTGCCAACTGGCCGCGAAGAATGACGAAAATCCGCGTTTAGACGTTATTGAGCCCTGCATTGCCAATAAACCGTTCCACGACCACAAGGCCAGCAAACTCGGCTGGAACAGCCGTGTTTGCGGTTGAACAACGATCATTGGCTGCATCGGCATCAATAATCCGCCGAGGAGTCCTCATGCCTGCCGATCTTCCTAGCCAGCCGAGCCAATTGGCTTTCCAGATCGCCGAGCAGTTCTTGGCGGTCGTGGGCGGATTCGACCGTCGTGGTCCGGGCTTGCGGACGCTGGGGCTTTTGATCCGCGGCGGCGACCTCCTCGGCCGGAGCGCGGCGCCGGTGGGGCAGGCGATCGAGTTGGAGCAGCAGTCCGGCCAACAGGCAAAGTTGCCCGCCCAGGACGATGGGCAGGCCGAAATGCGCCAGCTCGGGGCGACCGCCCCAGGCCGCGACGCCGAGCAACGCGCCGCCGCAGACCAGCAACGCGCCCGCCAGAACCAGGAAGATCGTGCCCAGCAGGCCGCCGGCCGCTTGGGAAGAGGGGACGGGCGTTTGGTTCCGAGGCGACGAGGCCGCCGCGCCGGAGAGGTATTTCGGCGGCGATCCGGCATGCGCCGGATCGCGGCGCGCCGCCCGGCGATGGCTGGTGGCTTTGCGGCGCTCCGCAAGGCTCTTTTCGAACTGCAACACCCGCTCGATGTGCCGCAATTGCTCGTCCATCTCCCAGGTGTCAAAGTCGAAACGCTCCCCAAACGAGTCTGCGGTAGTCTCCGGAATCGTTGGTTGTTGGTCGTTGGTCGTCGGCCGTTTTTTGTCATCCGCAAACAGATCCTGCCCACACCGCGGACAGCAATACTTGGATTCCCCCGGAGTGGTTATTGCAGGAACGTCTTGCTGGCAGAGTCGACACCACATGATAATCAAAGAATCGGATGGCAAACTGGCAAACTGTAGCGATATCGCAGGATTTGCTGGCTATTGTCAAGTTGTCAAGAAAAAATGAAAAGTTGGAAAAGATGGAGAAACAGCAGAAAGCGACATGTGGGGTGTGCCTGCTACTTTTTAGGCCGGAACCACTCGCCGCGGAGCCACTCGGCGGTCATTTCCAGATCGTGGTTGCGAAGGAGATTTTTCGTTTCGTCGTCGGTTTCGGCGTAGGCGGGCATGCGGTCATTGCGGGCGCCGTAGAACCGCTTCGACGCGGGATTGCCCGTAATGGCCGTGATCCACTCCGTCGAGCCGTAGCCGGTCAGTTCCGGGCCGACCCGCTGGCCCTTGCCGTGGAAGCGGTGGCAGTCGGTGCAGCCGAACTCGCCCTCGGCGATCAGCTTTCGGCCGGCTTCGATGTCCTTGGCGTCCCGGGCGTCGATGTTTCTCTGTGCCGGCAACCGGGCCTCGGCCGAGAGGGCCATGATGAGTTTTTTAAGGTCTTCCTTTTCGTCGTCGTCCAGATCGCTCAGCAGTTCCATGACGTGGCCCACCATTCGGCCGCCTTTGAAGGGCGAGTCCTTGTAGCCGAAATAGTCGGCGCTCCTGATTTTCTGAGGATCGAGCAGTCCGGCCAGCCACGGCCGCGAGGCGAAGCCGGTCAGGTTCGGCGCCGTGGCGTCGACAGCGGGAACGCCCGCTCCGGTGTGGCAGGCCGCGCAGTGTTGTTGGAAGACGCGTCGGCCCTGGGTCAGGGGATCGTTCCGCAGGAGCGTCAGTGCGCCGGTAGGCGGGATGCCCTTCGCCCGGGCAAGCTGGATGACGCGCTCCGCCAGGTTGTCTTCCTCTTTCAGGGCGGCGGAATACGCCGGGTCTTGGGCGTCGTGCATGTAGCTGAGATAGGAAAGGACCGCCACTGCCGAAACCAAAAAGGCCGTCAGCAGCAGGTTGAAGAAGTGTCCAACCACGTTCTTTCCGAACCACGGCATCAGCAAAAAGACCGCCAGCAAGACGCCGGGAATGACGAAGATCGGGATTACCGTCCACAGGCCCGGGAAATATTGGGCGAACTGATAGAGTCCGCGGAAGATCCATTCCGGCCGGGCGGCGGCGTAGTAATGCGCCGGATCCAGATCGGCCGGCGAACCGAGCTTGATCCCGCGATCCGGTCCTTCGGTCCCGTGCATCAGGGCCAGCAGGAGGATCACAGCCAGGATCCCCAGCCAGACCAGGGCGTTGCGCCAGGCCTGATCGGGCCAGAAAGTTGAAAGTCCCCTCTCCCTTTGGGAGAGGGTTAGGGTGAGGGCCGGTTCTGGAGCTTTCGTACCTTTGCCCTCACCCCCTGCCCCTCTCCCAAAGGGAGAGGGGAGAAGATTATGATCGGCTCTCCGCAGGAAAACGCCGTGCAGGATCAGCAGCAGCGCCATGCCGCCGGAGAGCAATCCGACGTGGAGGGCGAGGAATCGGGTCAACGTCAGGTTTCCGAAGGCCGGCCCGCCGACGGCGATTCGATACAGACCCTCGCCGACGCCGGGCAGGAGCGTGAGAAATTTAACCCGCACCTGCGTGGCGGCATAACTGTTTTGGCTCCAGGCCAGCAGATCGCCGGTCAGCAGCAGTCCCAAGGTGCAAAGCGCCATCAGGAGCGTGATCCAGAAGACCGCTTCATAGGTTCTGCGATAGGTGCCGGAAAATACTTGTTTGATCAGGTACAATCCGACGAGCACCGGCAGGGTCTGACCGGCGTAGTGGTGCGCCGCTCGGAGCAGCCAGCCGCCGGCGACTTCGGATTGCAGGTAGTACACGCTCTCCCAGGCGGATTGCGCGCCGGGGCTGTAGTACGTCCAGAGGAAAAAGCCGGTGATCGCCTGCACGCAGAAGACGAAGAGGACGGCGGCGGGCAGGGTCTTCCACCAGCCGGCGCCGCCGGGGAGCGGCGCGTCGGCCCGGCGGCGCCAGGCGTCGCAGCAACCGGTTCGGTCGTTCAGCCAGTGGAGCATGTTTTCCGTCAGGACGTGGCAATTTTCTTCGCCGTGCCGGAAGCGAAGGTTTGGTATTTGACCCAGACTTCGTTCCGGTTGCGGATCTCCACCTCGAGAGCATCCATGTCGCGGGGACTTTGGGAGGGGAGATCGATGCGTTTTCCGTTGAGATCGAAGTGGGCCTGGTGGCAGGGGCAGAGGAACGCTCCGCCGCCGGGCGCCGCCTGGTACACGATCGAGCAGCCGAGGTGCGGGCAGGTGACTTGCAGGGCCTCAACCCGATCCTTGCCCGTCCGCCGGACGAACACCGCGCCGACGGCGTCGATCGGGTAGCGGGTCCAGGCGTCGGTCCGCTCGTCGAGAATCGTCAGCCGCAGCGGCGTGCCGTCCTCGGGGAGTTGGTCGAGGGAGGCCAGCCGGCGGAATCCTCCGCTTCGTCCTTTCAGCCGCAGGGGGTTCAGAAAAGCGATCGATCCCCAAACGGCGGGCGCCAACAGTGCGGTCCCGCCGGCCAGCAGGGCAATCGCCCGGCCCAGGAATCCGCGGCGGCTATCGGTTGGGGGTGTCATGGTTTCATAAAGCCGCAACCGACGGCCGCGGCTTTTTGGAATTATTGCAACGCGGCGCGGACGGCGTCAAGGACGCGGGATTGCACGGCGGCCAGTTCTCCGGGGAGGAACGCGCCGGCGGCTTTTTTATGTCCCCCGCCGCCGAATCGTTCGGCCAGGGCCGCACAATCCAGGTCGCAGCGGCTGCGGAAGCTGACCTTGAACCCGCCGGTAGGCTGTTCCACGAGGATCACAGCCGCCTCCGTCCCGCCGACCGAGAGCGTGAGGTTGATGATGTCCTCGCTGTCGGAGGGGAGCGCCTTGGTGGAGTTAAAATCGTGCCGATCGAGATAGGTGTGGATCAACCGGCCGCCGAGTTCGGTCTCGGTCCGGCCCAGTGCCCGGCCGATCAACCGCAGCCGGCCGGGCGAATCGTTTTCGTAGAAGTCCTTGTAGAGGGCGTCAGGCCGCGCGCCCGCCTCGACCAGCCGGGCGGCCAGCCGGAAGGTCTCCGGTTGCGTCGAAGAGAAGCGGAACCAGCCGGTGTCGGTGGCGACGGCGGCGAACACCGCCCCGGCAATTTCCGGAGTCAGCGCGACGCCTAAAGCGTCGATCAACTCCATGACCAGCCGGCCCGTCGCCTCGATCTCCTCGTCTTTGTACGTCTCGGCGCCCAGATCGTCCTGGCTGACGTGATGATCGACGACCGCCTTGCGGCCGGGAAAGCGGCGGATCACCTCCGCCATCTCCCCGAGCTGCGCCCAGGCGGAGGTGTCCAACACGACCAAAACCTCGCAGCGGCCGATTTCCGCTTCGCCCACATCCTTGCCAAGCTGTTTGCTCTTCTCCTGCGGATCGAGAAATTTCAGGTTCGGCGGGACGGCGAAGGCGTTGCAGAGCAGCACGTCCTTGCCGAGGTGTTCCAGCGCCCTGCCCAGGGCCAATTCGCTGCCCAGCGCATCGGCGTCGGGACGGATGTGCGTGGTCAGAAGGAATCGCTGACGGCAGCGGACGATTTCGACAAGCGGGGACCAGTCGATCATAGGAAAAGGGGCAAAGGGGATGTTGATAGGTTATGCTTCAGCATAACAAATCATCGGATCAACAATCACGTTATGCTGAAGCATAACCTACGAATCTAACCGGGGACCGCCGACCACCGAGCACTCACCCGGCGGACCTCTTCGACGTCGCGGGCCATCTGCTCCACGAGGGCCTCGGGAGAGGGGTACTTGATCGACGTCCGCAGCCGCGCCAGAAAATCCACTTCCAGCGGCCGGTCGTATAAATCGCTTTGAAAATCCAGTAAATAAACCTCCACCTTCCGCTCGGACTCGCCGAACGTGGGATTGGCGCCCACGCTGACGGCCGCGGGATAGGACTCCACACCGATCCGGGCTTGACCGGCGTAAATGCCGTCCCTCGGCAAGAGGGTCCGGCATCGGTCCAGGTTGGCGGTCGGAAATCCCAAACGGGCGCCGCGGCCGGATCCGCGGACGACCGTTCCTTGCAACCGATACGGCCGACCCAGCATCTGCGCCGCTTCTTCGACCCGGCCCTCCAGGAGCAACTCCCGGATGCGGGAACTGGAGACGATCCGCCCTTGGATCTCCACCGGGGGAGTCACCTCGAAACGCATACCGGCCTCGGCGCAGAACTGCCGCAGGATTTCGATCGTGCCGCTGCGGCTGCGGCCGAAGAAGAAATTCGGCCCCTCAACCATCGCCCGGGCAGAAAGGCCGGTGCGGATCACCTGGGTGAAGAACTCCCGGGCAGAAAGATCTAAAAACGCCCGGGTCGTGGGATAGATCAGCACGGCGTCGATGCCAAGATCGGCAAGGAGCCGCGTCTTTTGTTCCATCTCGATCAACGGCAGGGGGGCGGCTTCGGGGTGCAAGAGCCGCGCCGGATGGGGATCGAAGGTGAAAACGACGGCCGGCCCGTCGATTTTTCCGGCCAGGGCCTTCAACCGCCCGAGCATTTGCGCGTGGCCTCTATGGATGCCGTCGAAATTGCCCACCGCGACGGCACCGCCGTGGAACCGATTTGGGAATTCATCCAAGGAGCAAAAGACGTTCATTGCACGGCACGGATTATTGATGCCAATTTTGTTAATGATCCTTATTCAACCGCAAACACGGCTGTTCCAGCCGAGTTTGCCGATCCAAGGGTCATGGGAAGGTTCATTAGCAACCTAGGCCCAAATAATCCTCAGAGAGAAGATCACTTCTTTCCGCCTTCCGCCTTCTTGCCTGCGTCTTTCTTGGCCCCCTCGGCGGGAGCGGCAGCGGTGCCCTCGGCGGCGGCACCTTCGGCCGTCTCTTCTTTCTTCTTCTTCTTCTTCTTGATGGTGAGCTTAAAGACGCGGACTTTCGGCAAACCGAACGGGCTGTCGCCGTCTTTCCAGCGGTCGGCGGCCTTCAGACGTTGCAGGCGTTCGGCCCGGTCGAGCACGCTCCGGCTCTGGACGCTCCCCCGGCGGACTTTCAAACTTTTGTCCATGGTCATCGTTTTGATCTCCCTTGCTCAACCGCAAGTAGTTTTATGGAAATATCTTGCCTCATCGGCGAGAAATTCATGGTAAAATAGGATACTCGTGTCAGATCATTAATAAACATACGAATATAAGCAACCTCCGAGCGTACGACAAGCAGGGATGCGTGGGTCCGTGTACAAACAACCACCCAAAATGAGGGGGCGTGATAGAAGGGGTATATTTAATGGAACTCGATATCCATAAGTCCTGGAACCGCCTCCCGGGAAAGAGTGTCTTGAATTCAGGAATGCGGCCGAATATCCTAAGATGTTTGGAGCCAGTTAGTTGCGTGCAAGTCGAGAACGCAGATTTCGATCGTTTCCCATGATCTCCAGAGCATAGTGAAGGATCCCGAGGATACAGGAGATTCTTCGCTTCGCTCAGAATGACATTTTGCCTTGAGGAGACGATCCCCCATGGATTATGAGCAATCGTTTGTGAGAGAGGTGTTTCCTTGGCCAAAAAAGCAAATCCTCGATCGGCGGCGAGTACCGTGGCTGCCGCCCCCTCTGTTCCGCAAAACGCCCCCACCAGCGGAGCGGACATCCTCGTGCAATCGCTGGTCAATCACGGCGTGGACAAGGTTTTTGCCTATCCGGGCGGGGCGAGCATCCCCTTGCACCAGGCGCTGACCCGGTTCCGCGATCGGGTGCGAGTGATCTTGCCGCGGCACGAGCAGGGCGGCGGTTTCGCCGCGCAAGGGTACGCCCGGAGTACGGGGCGGATCGGCGTCTGCATGGCCACCAGCGGTCCCGGGGCCACAAACTTGGTCACTCCCCTGACGGATGCCAAGTTGGACAGCGTCCCCTTGTTGGCCATCACCGGGCAGGTCGGTTCCCAGGTGATCGGCACTGACGCCTTTCAGGAGACGCCCATTGTCGAGGTCGTCCGGAGCGTGACCAAGCACCACTACCTGGTGACCAACGTGGAGGACGTTGCCCGGATCATGCGGGAGGCGTTTCACGTAGCGGCCACGGGCCGGCCGGGTCCGGTGTTGATCGACGTGCCTAAGAACATCTCCTTCCAACAGTGCGTGCCGGATTACAACGCTCCCATGCGGCTGCCGGGATACAAGGCGATTCAGGAGCAGGCAAAACCGGAAGAGATCGAGAAATTGGCCGAATGGATCCGCGCGGCCAAACGGCCCGTGATCTACGCCGGCGGCGGGGTGGTCTCCTCCGGGGCCACCGAGGAACTGCACCGGCTTGTCGAAAAGACCGGCATCCCCGTAACGATGACGATGATGGGCCTGGGCGGCTTCCCCGGCGATCATCCGCTGTCGCTGGATATGCTCGGCATGCACGGCAGCGTGTACGCCAACTATGCCGTGGACAACGCCGATCTGCTGATCGGTTTGGGAGTCCGCTTCGACGACCGGGTGACCGGCAAGGTTTCCGAGTTCGCCGGCCGGGCGAAGGTCGTACACGTCGAAATCGATCCCTCGGAGATCAATAAAATCAAACACGCCGACTTGGCTATTTGCAGCGATCTGAAATATGTGCTGGCCGAACTGAACCGGATTATTCAGCCGCCGGAGGATCTGGTTGAGTGGCATCGGAAGATCGCCGTCTGGAAACGCGAGGATCCCTTCCGCTACAACCTCGATTATCCCGGCATCCTCCCCCAGCACGCCATCCACGAACTCTACCGCCTGACCAAGGACCGCGACGCCTACATCGTCACCGGCGTGGGACAGCACCAGATGTGGACTGCGCAGTATTACAAGTTCCGGCGGCCGCGGCGGTGGATTTCCAGTTCCGGATTGGCGACGATGGGCTTCGGCCTGCCGGCGGCGCTGGGCGTTCGGGCCGCCCACCCCGACGCCCTGGTGATCGACGTCGACGGCGACGGCAGCCTGCTGATGAACATTCAGGAGTTCGCCACCGCCTACTGTGAAAAGCTGCCGGTCAAGGTGATGCTCTTGAACAACATGCACCTGGGGATGGTCGTCCAGTGGGAAGACCGGTTCCACGCCGCCAACCGCGGCCACACGTATCTCGGACCGATCGACCATCCCGAGGCCATCGGACAAGGCATCGGAGTCACGCCCCAGGACCGCTACTATCCCGATTTCATCACCGTCGCCAAGGGCTTCGGCTGGCGCGGCCGGTCGGTCGTCGAAAAGAAAGACCTCGCGCCGGCGCTCAAGGAGATGCTTGCCGCCGAAGAGCCGTACCTCCTCCAGGTCCAAGTCCCCTATCAGGAACACGTCCTGCCGATGATCCCCGCGGGAATGACGGTGCGGGATCTGATCAAGGATTAATGGAGAAGCGGCGTCTCGCCGCTTCCTGCCGGGAAGCAGCAATCTCGTTATGCCCTTGATGCGGCAAGATGCCGCGTCTACGTTGGGCTATCTCTCCGGAAAGCGGAGCTTGAGGACGAACTGGGACCACTCGTCCTGGAAGCGGTCCATGTCGCGGCGGCCGAGGACTTGTTGGAGCGTTTCGTAGCCGGTGGGGTCTTTGCGGCAGTTCTTGCGGAAGGCGTGGTAGTATTTCCTTAATAATCCCCGCTGCTGGAGATAGTAGCAGAGGTAGCGGGCCTGAGCGTAGTTGGTCCCCTTGTCTTTTTCGTAGAACTCCTCGGTCGTCGTCCCGCACAGCGTCTTAAACGAAGGGACTCGCTTTTCGCGGAGCGCCTTTTGCAGCCCGGCCAGCCGCCAGTTGGTGTAGCCGTGGATTGCGCCGCGTTCCTGGCCGCTCTGCTCGTAGAGCGAGGCCAATCCTTCGTTGAACCAAGCCGGGCAGCGGGGGAAATTCGCCGCGATGAAAGGGTGAACAATCTCGTGGACCAGCGTCCCGCCACCCGTGGCGATGTTCATCACCAGGGCGTGGTGCTGGTGCGAGCAGTAGCCGAACGGCGTGTGCGGCTTGCTGCCGAAGAGCTTTTCCGCGTTCTTCTCGTAGCTTTTCTTGTCCCTAAACAGCCAGATGTCGATGATCTCCGGGGGATCCTTCTCGAAATAGGCGGCCTTCAGTTTTTTCACCGCCCAGGCCACGGTGTCTTCCGCCCTGGCCCTGACTCGGTCCGGCCGTTCGTCGCCGACGACCACGAACGGCGGCGTCACCACGATGGTAAACCCGTCGCCGGGCAGTTTCTTTTTCAGGTTTTGCACGTGCTCGGTATAGCGCGGATCCTCGTCCGCCCGCGTGAGAGCAGCTGCGGCGAAGAGCGCCAATAGGGCGACAGCGGATTTCATAAGGTTCGGTAGTTCATGGCGACGCCCGAGAAGCCGGGGAACCAGGCCTCGTACCTGAGGACCCCACATTGACGATATCTTAAGGCCGTGTTGGACTAACGTGGGGAGTTGTTTTCACTCCAAAGGATACGGCCGATACCATGCTCTTGGATTGTACTCCCCTCGGCCCGAAATGGCCAGCGTTGACCCCTCGATCGATGACCTCTTGGCCCCGAATTCACTCTGCCATCCGTGGGTGATGTTGTAACGACTTGCCAATCATCGACTTGTGAAACGGCTATAATTCCGATGCCACCTCGGCTAACACGTAAGGCCCCTTCGGGATCACTGCGATAGCGACCTGAGGGCCATATTCTACCAGGCTCTGCTCGACGGCCGATTCCACACTGTCGGCGGGCTCCACAAAGAGTTTCCGGACCACGTCCGGCGGCAGCCCCTCGGTCACTAAGACCACCTTGGCCTTTCGACGCACTTTGGCCAACTCCTCCAACTGCCACTGGTCCATGGTAAAGCGGCCGCCGGTGGTGATGCTTTCCATGAAGACGTCCAGCGACGGGTACTTGCCGAAAAGACTCTGGAACTCGGGGCTGCCGATCCCTTCGCTGATGCGTGCCGCGAGAATGATCGTTCCGCCCGGCTTGACGATCTCCATCGCGCCGACCATGCCCTTGACCGACTGGTAGTAGGTCGCATCCAGTGGATAGCCGGCCGCGCTGGTGACGACAACGTCGACCGGCTCGGGCACGGTGTCCCGGACGACACGGCGAACCTGCGCAACGCCGTCGAGAAAGGCCCGCTCCATGTCGCCGGCGACCACGGCCAGGATCCGCCGCCGGTCGTCGATCGCCGTGTTGATGATGAAATCGCAGCCGGCGCGGCGGGCGATCCAAGTGTTCTCTTGGTGGACCGGATTGCCGTCCAGGCAACCGCTTCGTGCGCAGGGATGCTCGAGAAATTCGGGGCTGTGCCACGCCCGGATCGTTTCCAACGCCGCAATGCCCGGGCAAATCAGCTTTCGCCCGCCCGAGAAGCCGGCCATGAAATGAGGCTCGATCAGGCCGATGGTGACCTTCAAATCGGCCTCGACATAGCGCCGGTCGATCCAGACGGGCACGCCGCGCGGTGAATCTCCCAGGTAAACATGTTCCTCCCGGCGGCAGCCGTAGTGGTCCTCGATCCGATAACTTTCCACGATGGACCGACCGATCATTTCGAGGCGTTCGTTAGGCGTGCTGGGCCGATGCAGGCCGGTCGCCACGAGGATGAAAATCCGGTCGCGGGCGATTCCGGCCTGCTCCAGGATCTCGAGCGTCGGGCGAAGGAGGACTTCGTTCGGAACGGGCCGGCTGGCGTCGCAGATGACGATGCAGGCGCTGGACCGTCCCTCGGCCAACTCAGCCAGGGGCTTCGCGCCGGTGGGCCGGGCCAGCGCCTGCCGCACTGCCGCGGGCGCGTCAACCAACGGTTCGACCGGCTGGTAGTGCAGGCATTTCACGACGTTGGCGTCCGGTAACTGGACGACTTTGCCAGTGCGACCGTATTCGAGACGTACTTGCATGGAAACGGTCCCTAGGAGCGCCGCCGCTGGAAATGGGCAACGCGGTGATTATCTTAACGAGAACCGGTCGCAAGTCAACGATGATTGAAGATCAGGCATGAAAAGTCGCATTCAATAGCCGGCGGCTAACAGCCTTAGGTTTACCCACAATTTTGATATTCAAAAATTGACGCAGATTCAATCATCGCTTGGAGTT
>JAFGPV010000209.1 GCA_016936015.1 Pirellulales bacterium | reverse complement strand
GGGACTTCGAGCGTCAGCCGCCGGTGGGGAAAGACCCGGGTGAAATGGATTAGCTCTTTAAAAATGTCGAGGATGATGCCGCGCCGTGGACTCAGCCGCCGGGAGCCGATCGAACCCTGCCGGCTTTTCCGCTTGACCAGGGTCTTTTGCACGACGATCGGCTTGACCACGACGACGCGATAATCCCGAACGAGCGTCCGCACCTTGTCGCGCACGGCCGCCAGCGAGGCAAGCTGAATCTCGATCAGCCGGCCGGAGGAGACCACGTCGATCCGATGGTTGCCGAGTGTCACCTCGTACCGGACATCCCGGCCGCCATAGAGGCGTTTCAAATCTTGGTGCAGCGTGGTCTCCATGACGGCGAGACGTCGGAGCGCCCCCGTGGGAAAAGTTGAATGCCTTTGAAGGTAATATCGGTTTTCAACGAGCGGGGCTTTTTACATTCAGTCCGCAGCGGTTTTTTTGGGGTTTTTTGGGAAAATAGAACGGCAGGAAACAAGCTCATCCGCGGCGGAAATATCGTGTTGCAACTGCTTGTACGACAATGCGTTGCGAAGCCCCATTTTCTCCGGAGGCCGTTGTCCTATTCAGGGGTAAAAGGTATATTGAGCATTTCTTGTAGAAAACGGTCGGCCCGCTGGGCCTCAAGGAAAATTGGTTGGTTTTTCCGCTTCCCCAGAGCGTTGCCCTGGGCTGGGTGAGACATGCCCCTTTGGGGCAGGAAAGGGATGAACGTTGTCAACGGATTCGAATTTACCACCGGAAGGGCCGGATGCCGAAAACCTGCCGCCCGAGCAGCCGGGGGCGGATGCGGCCGCGGGGGGCAACGGGGGCATTCCCGCCGCGCGGCTGTTGGAACTGCCCATCGAGGAGGAGCTGAAGGGCAGCTATCTCACTTACGCCATGAGCGTGATCGTCAGCCGGGCGCTGCCCGACGCCCGCGACGGGCTGAAGCCCTCGCAGCGGCGGATCCTGGTGGCGATGAACGATCTGAATCTCACCCCGGGCGCGGGCCGGGTCAAGTGCGCCAAGATCTCCGGCGACACCAGCGGCAACTACCACCCCCACGGCGAGAGCGTGATCTATCCCACGCTGGTCCGCATGGCCCAGGAGTGGAACATGCGGCACGTGCTGATCGACAAGCAGGGGAATTTCGGGTCGATCGCCGGTCTGCCGCCCGCGGCGATGCGGTACACCGAAGCCCGGCTGTCGCCGATCGCGGCGTTGTTGCTCGAGGACCTGAAGCTGGACACCGTGGACTTTACGCCCACCTACGACGAGCGGCGGATGGAGCCGACGGTGTTGCCGTCGCGGTTTCCCAACCTGCTGGTCAACGGGGCGACGGGGATCGCGGTGGGCATGGCCACGTCGATCCCGCCGCACAACCTGGGCGAGATCTGCGACGCGCTGGTGAGGTTGATCGACGAACCGGACGTTTCGATCGACGAATTGCTGGAGATCGTGCCCGGCCCCGATTTTCCGACGGGCGGAGTGGTCTGCGGCCGGTCGGGGATCCGCCGCGGCTACTACTCGGGGCGAAGCAACATCGTCGTCCGCGCCCGGGCGGCCATCGAGGAGCACGCGGGACGCAACCGGATAGTAATCACCGAAATCCCCTTCCAGCAGACCCGCGACCGGATCGAGGAGCGGATCCACGAAGTCATCGCCGAGGGACGGATCCAGGGCGTCTCCGGCACGCGGAACGAGAGCGACCTGGAGGAGCCGGTCCGCCTGATCGTCGAGTTGAAGCGCGACGCCGATCCGGAAATCGTGCTGAACCAGCTCTACCAATTCACGCCGCTGCAAGACAGTTTTTCGCTGATCTTCCTGGCCCTGGTCGACGGCAAGCCCCGAGTGCTGTCGTTCAAGGAACTGCTCGAAGAGTTCCTGCGGCACCGCGAGACGGTGATCCGCCGGCGGACGCAGTTCCTCCTGGTCCGGGCGCGGCAGCGGAAGCACACCGTCGAGGGGCTGCTCTTGGCGCACGCCAACATCGACGAGGTGATCCGCACGATCCGCAGTTCTTCGACGCAGGCCGAGGCCAAAGAGCGGCTGATGAAGATCCAGACGCCTGCGGCCCTGCTGCAACGCGCCCTGGGCGAGGCCGGCTACGCGGCCTTCACCGCCGAGCGGGGAGTGAGCGAAAACTACGCTCTGACGCCCGTCCAAGCCGACGCCATCCTGAAGATGACCCTCGGCCAACTGGTCAACCTGGAACAGGAAAAGCTGGCCGGCGAGCACCGCAGCCTCCTGGCCGAAATCGCCGAGTACCACCGCATCCTCTCCGACCGCAAGAACATTCTCGACCTGATCCGCGACGAGCTGCGGGAAATGAAGCGGAAGCACGGCGAGCCGCGGCGGACCGAAATCTCCGGCGAGGAGATCGGCGACCTGAACCTGGAAGACCTGATCGAAGAGGAGACGATGGTCGTCTCCTTAAGCAGCAACGGGTACATCAAGCGGACGCCGATTACCGCCTACCGCGCCCAGCGCCGCGGCGGCAAGGGCCTGCGGGGCGCCAAGACCGAGGATGAAGATCCGATCCAGAACCTCTTCGTCGCCAGCACCCACGCCTACCTGCTGTTCTTCAGCAACAAGGGGAAGGTCTATTGGCGGAAGGTCTACGATCTTCCGCAGCTTGCCCGCGACAGCCGCGGCCGCGCCCTGGTCAACCTCCTGAACCTGACCGAGGGGGAGCGGATCGCCGACTGCCGCGCGGTGATGGACTTCGACCGCCCCGATCACTTCCTGGTGATGGCCACCGCCCGGGGACTGGTCAAGAAAACGGCGCTGTCGGCCTACAGCCGGCCGCTCAGGAGCGGCCTGATCGCCATTAAGCTCCGCGACGGCGACGAACTGGTCGACGTGGACGTGGTCGGCCCCGGCGACGAAATCCTCCTGGCCACGAAGAAAGGGATGGCGATCCGCTTCCGCCAGTCCGCCGTCCGCCCCATGGGCCGGAACACCAGCGGCGTGAAGGGAATCAAATTGACCGCCGGCGACGAGGTGATCGGCATGGTGGTGGCCGATCCGGAGGCCACGCTGCTGACGGCCTGCGCCAACGGCTACGGCAAGCGGACGCCCTTCGGACCGAACGCCGAGTTGGACGAGGAAGCCGAGACGGCGGAAGGACCGGAGGAAACCGAAGTCGAGGAAGAGACCCCCGAGACCGAGACCGAGGAGGCGGAAACGGACGACCGCTCGGGCCAGCGCTACCGGGTCCAGGGCCGCGGCGGCAAGGGGCTCCGCGACATCAAAACCACCCAGCGCAACGGACCGGTGATCGGCATCGCCGCAGTCCGCGACGAGGACGAGGTGCTGATGATCACCGCCCGGGGCCAGCTCCAACGCATCCCCGCCGCCGACGTCAGCATCATCGGACGGAACACCCAGGGCGTCCGGATCATGAGCCTCGACGAGGACGACGCGCTGGTGGCCGTCAAACGGGTGCCGAAAGAAGAGACTGAAAATGACGAATGACGAAGCACGAATGACGAAAGAATGACGAATGCCTAATGACCAATGACAAATATCGAACGGAACCGGTAATTGTGACGGAATGGTCTTCGTGTTTCTTCGCGTACTTCATGGACGTTTCTGATGAAAAACAATCCCCTGCCGCGGCTGGATGAATCTCCGGAACTGCGGGAACGCCTGCTGCCCCACTGCCGGCTGAAGCCCGGGGAGATCTGGGAGGATCCGGAAGGCCGGCACCGGGTGGGATGCCTGGACGCCGCGGACGGCCCGGCCATTGCCCGGTTGATGCGGGACGATCGGGCTACCCTGGCGATCCACGACCCGCCCTATAACCTGGTGGCCTTCGAGACCCGGGACATCCGCGACTACATCGCCTGGTGCCGCCGCTGGATCCAAGTCACCGACGCGGTCCTCGCCCCGGACGCCGCGCTGTACGTCTGGCTGGGCGCCGATCAGAACGACGGTTTTCAGCCCCTGGCCGACTTCATGGTGATGATGCGCGGCGAACCGTTTGCCCCCCGCAGCTTCATCACCATGCGGAACCAGCGGGGCTACGGCACGCAAAAAAACTGGATGGCCGTCCGGCAGGAGCTTTTGTATTACGTCAAGGGGAAGCCGGTCTTCCACGTCGAGGCGGAGTACACCGACATCCCCAAGATCCTCCGCGGATATTACAAGGAAGTCGGCGGTCAGATGACGGAGAACCTCCAGCGCGGCAGGGCCGACACCATCCGCGCCGGCAACGTCTGGGTCGACGTCCAACAGGTGTTCTACCGCATGCAGGAGAACGTCTCGGGCTGCTACGCCCAAAAGCCGCTGAAGGCCATCGAGCGGATCGTCCGGGCCAGCTCGCGAAAAAGGGAGATCGTCATCGACTTCTTTTCCCATTCAGGAACGACGCTGCTTGCCGCGGAATTGCTCGATCGGCGATGTTTTACCGCCGATAACGATCCCCTATTTTGTGAAATCACCATCCGGCGGTTGGAACATTCCCGCACGACGGGAAAGCTGGGTTGGCAAAACGGCCATCCGTTTGAGAATGAAATTTCAAGCCCCCATTTTTTGCATAAGCCGCATTCCAAATCTCGCTCAGAACGCATTTCATCCCACTCTTTTTTGTTTTCTTGATCTATGGACCACGATATTGGGTGCTGTCATCAACCGAAGTGGAAAATCAAAAGCAGTATTCACCTCGTCAACACCTTGGAAATGTTGGTGAAGGACAACTTCATGTTACCGAAAAGAATATGCATGATTTCGACGATTTTGAGTTTCAATCCCATGAATTGGCAGTAGCCATCCGAGAGGCTTTTCGTCGAAAGAAAGGCACTGTTTAAAATTGGGATTGGGGGGATATTCAATTCTTGAATTCCCTGCTAAAATTCAAGTGGAGGAGGTTGTTTTCTACAACAATTTGCATCCTCGACGGTGAAAGGCAACTTCTCGTCGGGAGAGATAAGTTCAAAGGAGTACGAAAAACATGTACGAGACATATTTATTACCTTGTTCCATTGAACGCGGTGGATTTTCCAGCGAAAGAACTTTCGAAATTGACTTGGGGCCTGGAAAAAAGCTTGTAGGCACCGCTTTCGTGGAATATTTACTTGATAGAGAAAAAAAACCGCTTGACGAGAATATTCCGGGCTATGGAGCGGCCGTAAATGGCTATGTGGTTTGCCGAAAAATGCGGAATCTTGCAAATAATCAGGTACAAGTGGAAGTGCCGAGCGCCGACGTAATCGAAGTCTCCGCCGATAGTCTCCTCGAAAAGGAATAAATAGAATTTCCGAAAAAATAAGGGGGAAATTTTATGTACTTGTCAGATCGTGATCTTCGCTGGGCAATTACAACTGGTAGGCTCATTGTTAATCCGCCCCCCCAAGTAATTGATGCCACTTCAATTGATCTTCACCTCGATCGAATTGAGGAGGCAAAGATTTGGAATATCGAAGTCTATCTTAACGACGAAAACAATCGGGGGCGTCGTCGTCCTGAATTATCCGTCGGCCGATATCACTTGGGAAAATTTTCAGGTCAATATCTTCGAGATCCGCCAGAATACCAAGAGAATCCGGAACAACTCGTCGGAAGGAGAGGAAAGGAGATTATTGTCAAGCCCCTGGGTTTTTTGCTATGGCAAACAAAAGAGGTTGTCGGCACCCCGGATAAAAACGCAGATTTTATTTGCTTTGTAGATGGAAAAAGCACGAAGGCGCGGGCGGGCATAGTTATTCATCTCACTGCACCAACAATTCATGCCTCCTGGAACGGGAAAATTACTCTGGAAATAGCAAATTTTGGGCCGTTCGATCTTGTATTGCAGGAGGACGACGTGATCGCTCAACTCACAGTGGCTACCATTAGCAGCACGCCTGAAAAGGGTGTCAGCGAGAGATCGGCAACATACCAACAAACCAGTGTGAGAGGAAGAAGTTGAACTTTCTAACAATTTGTTAAACCTCTTGATTCATTTCTCTCAATTCTATCAATCAAACCATTCCAAGAGGTTTTCCATGAAAATCGCCGTGATTGGAACGGGCTACGTGGGGCTGGTCACGGGGACGTGTTTGGCGGAGACGGGCAATACGGTGATCTGCGTCGATTGCGACCGGCGGAAGATCGACACGCTGAACCGCGGGCACGTGCCGATCTACGAGCCGGGGCTGGGGGAGCTGATCGCCCGGAACGTCGCCGCCGACCGGCTGCACTTCACCGCCGATCTGCCCAAGGCCGTAGCCAAGGCGCAACTGGTGTTCCTGGCCGTGGGCACGCCGCCGCAGGACGACGGCAGCGTCGATCTGTCGGCCTTCTGGTCCGTCGCGGAAGGCGTCGCCCCGCACCTGAAGGCCGACGGGATCGTGGTCTGCAAGAGCACCGTCCCCGTGGGCACCACCGCCCGGCTGGCCGCAAAATTGAAAGAACTGACCGGCCGAGACGTTCCCGTGGCCAGCAATCCCGAGTTCCTCAAGGAGGGGGCGGCGATCGAGGATTTTATGAAACCCGACCGCGTGGTCGTCGGGACCTACAGCGCCGAGGCGGCCGACGCGCTGTGGGAGCTTTATCAGCCGTACCTGCGGACCGAAAAGCCGTTTCTGGTGATGTCGCCCGAGAGCGCCGAGATGACCAAGTACGCGGCCAACGCCCTGCTGGCCGCGAAGATCAGCTTCATCAACGAGATGGCCAACATCTGCCAACAGGCCGGGGCGGACATCAACGAGGTGCGAAAGGGGATCGGACACGACGGGCGGATCGGTTTCGCGTTTCTCTTTCCCGGCGTGGGGTTCGGCGGGAGCTGTTTTCCCAAGGACGTCCGGGCATTGGCCGCGGTGGCCCGGCAGCACGGCGTCACGCCCCGGATCCTGGAGGCGACGCACGAGGTCAACGAGGCCCAAAAACAGTTCCTGGTCGAAAAGATCGTCGAGCACTTCGAGGGGAACCTGGAGCGGAAGGCGATCGCCGTCTGGGGCCTGGCCTTCAAGCCCGGCACCGACGACGTCCGCGAGGCGCCGGCCCTGGCGCTGATCGACCGGCTGCTGGAAAAGAAGGTCAAGCTCCGGGTCCACGACCCGGTGGCGATGGAGAACGTCCGGCAGCGGTACGGCGAGAAACTGGTCTACTGCGATCGCCCCGCCGACGCCCTGCTGGGCGCCGACGCGTTGGCCATCATGACCGAATGGAAGGAGTTCGTCCACCCCGACTTCGAGGAGATCAAAAACCTGCTCCGCCAACCCGTCATCTTCGACGGCCGGAACCTCTACAACCCGGAGCGGATGCAAACCCTCGGCTTCATCTACTACAGCATCGGCCGGCCGGCCGTGAAGGGGTGATGAGGGATGTAGAAAAAGCTCTTCGATCAACTCCCGCATCAGCCCGCCCCCCCGCCGTGCCCTCTGCAAGTGACACCGGCCACTCAGAGCCTGCCACCACGGATCAGGCGGACGCTGACTACGACTGAAGGTTATTGAATCAAAAGATTTCCAAAAAATTCTAAATCCTGGCCTAAAAAAACGCTTGCAAAACAGCCGGGCCTTGATATAATGAACATCGGTATAGTATTTGTTCTTTGAAGTGCGCCGTGCCAAGGCGGCGATTTTCAGCGGGTGGAAGTCCCGCCCGG
>JAFGPV010000208.1 GCA_016936015.1 Pirellulales bacterium | reverse complement strand
TGAATGGTTTCATTCCGATGGTTATGATGATCGACGGGCCGAAGGCCCTGTGGTTCACTCAGCCCTGGGCATCGCCCAGGGGGACCATAGCAACACCACGTTGGCCACGGCCCAAGGGGCCAATCGTTCTACATGGCGAACGAACCGTTGGCCCGATGGGCCGCAATCGCCCTCCTCCGGCCTCCGCCCCCCCTGGGCGATGCCCAGGGCTGGGTGATCTGCTGTCCCGTTGGGACAGCCCCGATGTAGACTTAACTGGAACAAAACCAGGATCCTTGATTTAAGCATGAAAATCTCCGGTTTTTGCAGCCCAGAGTGAAACTGATCCTATGTACAGTATATCAACTGGGTGGCCAATTTACAAGCGTTATTGAGGCCATTTGAGAAGGCTGTTTGGAAAGATCCTGAGTCATCACCATCTTTACAGGGATTTTGCCTATTCTTTGGTGTGAATTAGGTAAAGCGTCCCCGGAACCCCAAGCGTCCCCGGAACCCCGGAGCTCCCTTGCGGAACTTGACATCGTGGACGAGGCGCGAATCATTGTGGTTGTGGATTTCTGTCTGGAGATGTCTTCTCTGGAACATGGAGACGAGGATTCCATCGAACGGGGCATCGGCGGGGAAAGACCGATTCCACAACTCTTTCAGAGTTGAAAGGGTGGGGATGGCCTGAGACCCCGGGGTAGCCGCGGCGCGGCAACCCCGGGCTGGCATATTGAATCCCTTTGGGATTCTTTCGCATTGAACCAAAATACCGGACTTCCTCTAATGCATAGACCTACTACCGCAGACGCGGAGAAAGATCGATCATAGGCTCCGGCCTGGTCAAGAATCGTAGCCTACTACCACAGGCGCGGTGAAGGATCGTGAGCGATCTTGAGGTACTCTAATAAAACCTCCAATAGCCCTCACCCCTTGCCCCTCTCCCAAAGGGCGAGGGGATGATTTTTCCGCAACCAGGAATCATTGTCATTTAACATTTGTCATTTGACATTCCGCCGCTACTCGGCCCTTGCGAAGCCGCGAGCGGCTTTTTGGGGCGTTTTTCGGCGTCTTTTCGTTCTGGCACACCTTTTGCATTAATAATCGGCGGCGGGGTCAGGACTTGGAAAAAAATTGAAACACTGGGGGAAGAGAAAGGTGGTCGGAGACGTTCGAGATTGGTTGATTGGGATGTTTTGACTGAAAATCCCCTCCAGGAACGGAGAAGTTGCGACATCCCGACGCATCGGAAGCGCGTGCTTCCGAAACTTATGGCGAGTTGGAGATTGTTGCCCGAGCGATCCCCAGCTCGCCTGTTTTATTTTGCAACAGTCGAACTACACATGTGTTGCAAAATAAGGCACTGGCTTATTAGTTTGTTGCTGCGGCCTCTAGCTTCTCAAGCAGCTAATCAATCCCCCATACGTGGCTCGTGATTCCGGTTTTCTTGGCGGTAGTGGGCTACACGGTTTAGATGAACACGGCAGAAATCAAGCGTCCCGTGGCGACTTGGGCATCTGCATCAGCAAAAGGACGCCTTCGAGCTGGAGGAGTCCCAGAAATCTCCGACCCGATGCGGCAAGATACCACTGTGGCCGTGAACGTGTACGTTCTTCTATCCCGGCAAACAGCAGAAGAGATTGCCCAGCAGGTGCGCCGCCCAAAGCGGCCAGAGCCGTCGCAGGATGCAGAAGGCGACGGCATACACCAGGCCGACCGCAAAGTGTCCGAGGACTGGAACAAGTCCTTGATAGATGTGATAGCCCGCAAAGAGCAGGCTGGTCAAGAGAATCGCCTTGCCCGTCGATCCGAGCAGGCGTTCAAAGCGGGGGATCAGGTAACCCCGCATCACCAATTCTTCGGAAAACGCCCCGACGGCAAGACTGATCACCAACAAGACGCATTCGCCTGCCGTTCCGGGCCGGACCGTTTCGTGGAGCGGTACGGATACTTGCCAAAGCGTAGGAGGCAGCATCAGCAGGAGCAAGCGACGGGCGGCAAAGGCGGTCAAACAGATCAGGCAACCGGCGAGCACGTCGACGAACCACCAGGGACGCACGATGCCGAACCGGGACCACGACTCCCTGGTCAGGGCAAGGATCAGGAGTAGGGGGATCGTGGTTTGGCACGCCTGAACGATTTGCCACAACTCCTCCAAGGCGAATGAATCCCTGGCATATCCGTGAAAAAAACCGATCAAACTGGAAATCTGATAAGGAAGATAGCTCAGGCAGAGAACGGCGATGACCTCGAACCAGAGCTGGGCGTTCGATCGTGATTCGGCGTCCGGCTTCTTGAGTCCTTCGACTTGTTCCGATCCGCACGCCGCCGAAGCCGTGTTTTCCGATTCGACGGGCATCACCTTCGGAGGTCCCTCGGGTACGTCGACGTAGTGATCGCAGTGTGGGCAAATCTCGACGTGCCCGCGGCGCTCGGCCGGCAGTGTGACGCACTTGCCGCACGCCTGGCAAGTAAAGGTGACTTCGCTCATCGCACCATCCCCCCTCGAAACCGTCTTTCCCGATCTGGTATTCTCATTATTCTGGTTTAAGAAAAGTTTTTTTCAAGACGATCGCCGGAAGAGCCAACGCTGGATCCATCGGCGTTTCACCATCCACGTTGCCGTCCGGAGCAGGACTTCGAGCAGGAGGAGCCCCGGGCAAAAAGATATCAGAACTCCCACGGCACAGAAGATCCAGATCAGGATTTTTGTCTCCGGGGAGAGTGTTCCATGGAAGGATTCGAGAACGAGGACGCAACTGCTGGCTATTCCGCAAAACAGTGCGAGGAAAAACGTTGCAAACAACAAGGAACCGACGGTGAATTGGCCCAGCCGGCTTTCTTTTCGCGAGGCCCAAAGGGTCATCCACCAGAGGAGAATTCCGCCGCAGAACGCCACGCTGCAAACCAGACCGAAAAGGATCAGAAAGAAGCTGATCCCATCTCCGCCCAGGAGGGCGGCGATCAAGGCGAAATAGGCCATGCTCCCGAGGAAATTCCTCGTTAACCGCGATCGATTCGACGGCCCCCCGGAAGCCATGGTTATTTTCCGCAGTAGTCGATGGCCTTGGCCAATTCGCTTTTCAGGTCCTTGCGGCGGACGATGCGGTCGATGTAGCCGTGTTCGAGAAGGAATTCGCTGGTCTGAAAGCCCTTGGGCAGTTCGATGTGGATGGTGGCCTTGATGGTGCGGGGGCCGGCGAAGCCGATCAGGGCCTTGGGTTCGGCGAAGACCAGGTCGCCCAGCGAGGCGAAGCTGGCGGCCACGCCGCCCATCGTGGGATTGGTCAGGACGGAGATGAACAGGCCGCCGGCCTGGTCGAAGCGAGCCAGGGCGGCGGAGACCTTGGCCATCTGCATCAGCGAGAGGATTCCCTCGTGCATCCGCGCCCCGCCGCCGGAGCCGGAGATGATGATCAGGGGCAGGCCCAGATCGGTGGCGCGTTCGACGGTTCGGGTGATCTTTTCGCCCACCACCGCGCCCATGCTCCCCATGATGAACCCGGAGTCGGTCACGGCGAAGGCCACGCGACGGGCGCGGATCATGCCGCCGCCGACCACCGCGGCCTCGCTCAGCCCGGTCTTCTTCTGCTCCTTTTGAATCTTCTCCGGGTAGCCTTCGAAATGCAGCGGATCGGCGGAGGTCAGATCGGCGAACCATTCCTCGAAGGTCCCTTCGTCCAACACCTGGGCAATCCGTTGCCGGGCCGGGACGTACCAATGGTAATCGCACTCGGGGCAGACGCCGAGCCGTTTCTCGGCCTCCTTGCGGAAGATGGTCTGCTCGCAGCCTGGGCAGCGTTTCCAGAGTCCCTCGGGCACGCCCTTCTTGGGCCGTTTCAGGAGGTTCTTCCAGGGATTGATTTCCGGCGGATTGTCGACCATGCGGTCCATTATAATGGAAATCAGCGTTGATATTAATACGAGATTCCCTATTGCCGATGGATCTGCCGGGCCGAGCCGGCCAAGTCCGCGCGTTCGACGGCCAAGGCGATGAGCCGGGCAAACGTCTCCAAGAGATGGATTTGCTCGGGATGAATCGAAGGCCGCGGGGCGTGGGGATACACGCCCAGGACGCCGACGATTCCTTGGGAGGCGGCCAGGGGGAGGTAGAGGCCGTCGGCGCCGGGGAGGGTGGTGGTGCCGCGGCCGGCCATTTCGCCGTGTTCGGCGACCCACTGGGCCACTCCGGCGTCGTGCGGGCCGGGGAGGCCGTCTGAACTGATCCCCTGAGGCACAAGTTTGTTATCTTCGTCGGATAAGAGGAGCACCATGCGGGCGTCAACCGCCTCGGAAATGTGTTGGACGGCGGCCTGGGCGATCTCTTCGCGGTTTCGCGCGGCGGCCAATTGCCTGCTCACGGCATAAAGCGCGGCGGTCCGCCGCTCCCGCCAACGCGCCGATTCCGCCTGGAACTTCACTTGGGCGGTCAAGGTGCTGATGAGCAGCGCCGTCAGCAACATGGCACTGAAGGTAAAGATGTACTGGGTGTCGCGGACGGCGAAGGTGAGACGGGGATCGACGAAGAAGAAATCGAAGGCGGCCACGCTGAGAACGGAAGCCAGGATCGAAGGCCCCCGGCCGTATTTCAGGGCCACGGCGATCAGCCCCAGCAGATACACCATGATCATGTTGCCTTCGGAAAACATCCGCGAGAGGGGCCAGCCGAGCAGGGTGCAAAAAACGACGATCAGCGCGGCGCCCACGTAAGCGCGGGGCCGTGGGCGGGGAAGACCGGCGAATGCATTGTGTTCCCTGTCCTTCGTCCGGTCGCCGCTGATGACGTAGACGTCGATGTCGCCGCACTTCCGGGTCAGTTCGTACACGAGCGAGCCGCGTAGCCATTCACGCCAGCGCGGTTGCTGCGGCTTGCCGACGATAATCTTCGTGACGTTCCGGCTTCGGGCGTAACGGATCAGTTCCTCGGCCAGGTGGTTGCCACTGAGGGTGGCGATTTCGCCGCCGAGTTGCTCGGCCAGATGGAGTGTTTTCGCCAGCCGCTCCCGGCCGGTTTCGCTGAGGTTGGCCTCCGCGGGCGTCTCGACGTGGACGGCGATCCAAGGGGCCTTGAGGCTGGACGCCATGCGCCGCGCGGCGCGGACCAGCCGGGCGGCAAAAGGACTCGGTCCGACGCAGACCAGGAGCCGCTCGCGGACCGGCCACGTTCCGGTGATGGCGTGCTCTTCCCGATAGTCTTCCATCTGCGTCCCCACGCGGTCGGCGGTCCGCTGCAACGCCAGTTCGCGCAGGGCGATCAGGTTCCCTTTGGTGAAGAAGTTCTGCATGGCCTGCGCGGCCTGTTGGGGAATATAGATTTTGCCTTCGCGGAGCCGCTCCAGGAGATCGTCGGGCGAGAGATCGACCAGTTCCACGTCGTCGGCCTTCTCGAAGACGGAGTCGGGGATGGTTTCGCGGACCGCCACGCTGGTGATCTGGGCCACCACGTCGTTGAGGCTTTCGAGATGCTGGACGTTCAACGTGGTGTACACGTCGACGCCGGCCTCCAGCAGTCGCTCGACGTCCTGCCAGCGTTTGGCGTGCGTCACGCCCGGCGCATTGGTATGGGCGAGTTCATCCACCAGGAGCAACTGGGGCCGCCGGGCCAGGGCGTCTTCCAGACTGAACTCCAGGAGTTTCGTCCCGCGGTAGAGAATTTCCTTGCGGGGCAAGACGTCCAGTCCGAGGACCAGGGCCTGGGTCTCGGGCCGGGCGTGCGGCTCGACGTAGCCGACGACCACATCGGCCCCCTCCCGGGCGACCTCCCGGCCGGCCTCCAACATGGTGTACGTCTTCCCGACGCCGGGGGCCGCGCCGAAGAAGATCTTCAGCCTGCCGCGGGCCTGCCTGGCCTCCTCGGCCTGCACGCGGGCCAACAGGGCGTCGGGATTGGGTCTCTGCTCGGTCATCGTCCGTCCAACTCCAGATTCAATTCTAGGACATTCACCCGGGGTTCGCCCAGGAGTTCGAAGGTCCGGCCTTCGGTGTGGCGGGCGATGAGTTTGCGGACGGTCTTTTCGGTGAGGCCGCGGAGGCGCGCTACTCGGGCGGCTTGATATTCGGCGGCGGCGGGGCTGATGTGGGGGTCGAGTCCGCTGGCGGAGGCCGTGACGAGATCGACGGGGATCGGCGAGGTGTTGCCGGGATCGGCGGCGCGGAGGGCTGTAATGCGTTTGCGGATAGTCTCGGTCAGTTCAGGGTTGGTCGGCCCGAGATTGGATCCGGACGAAGATGCCGCGTTGTAAGGGAACGGCTTCGTGGCCGAGGGGCGGGACCAGAAATACTTGGGATCGTCGAACGGTTGGCCGATCAGGGCGGAGCCGATCACTTGACCGTCGCGATCAATCAGGCTGCCGTTGGCCTGGGCGGGGAAGACGGCCTGGGCCAGCCCGGTGACCACCAGGGGATAAATGACTCCGGTCACCAGGGTCAGCACCAGGAAGAGGAGCAAGGCCGGTTTGATGATTTGATGGAACATGGAAAGTGTATTTTGTTTAAACTTTATGAGGTACGCATGATAATTCCCAACACCAGGTCGATGAGTTTCATTCCGGCGAAGGGAACCAGGAGGCCGCCCAAGCCGAAAACGGAGAGGTTGCGTCGCAGGAGCGCGGCGGCCCCGACGGGCCGGTACTTGACGCCGCGGAGCGCCAGGGGGATCAGGACCACGATAATCAGGGCGTTGAAGATGACGGCCGAGAGGATGGCGGTGGCGGGGTTGAGCCGCATGACGTTCAGCGTGTCGAGGACGGGGTAGGTGCCGGCGAAGGCCGCCGGGATGATGGCGAAGTATTTCGCCACGTCGTTGGCCAGGCTGAAGGTCGTCAACGCGCCCCGGGTCATCAGCAACTGTTTTCCGATCTCGACGATCTCGATGAGTTTGGTGGGGTTCGAGTCGAGGTCGACCATGTTGCCGGCCTCTTTGGCGGCCTGGGTGCCGGTGTTCATGGCCACGGCGACGTCGGCCTGGGCCAGGGCGGGCGAGTCGTTGGTTCCGTCGCCGGTCATGGCTACCAGGCGGCCGCCGGCCTGATACTTGCGGATCAAGGCGAGTTTGGCCTCGGGGGTGGCCTCGGCGAGGAAATCGTCCACGCCGGCCTCGGCGGCGATGGCCGCGGCGGTGAGCGGATTGTCGCCGGTGATCATCACGGTCTGGATCCCCATCTGCCGCATCTGGGCGAAGCGTTCCTTCATTCCGCCCTTGACGATGTCCTTGAGATGGATGGTACCCAGGGCTTTGTCCTTTTCGGCCACCACCAGGGGCGTACCGCCCTGCTGGGCGATCTGCTCGACCTGGCGGGTCAGTTGCGGCGGGAAACTGCCGCCGTGCTGGCGGACGTAATTCCGGATGGCCTCGGCGGCGCCCTTGCGGATCTGCCGGCCCTCGAAGTTCACGCCGCTGATGCGGGTTTGGGCGCTGAAGGGGATGAAGGTGGCGTGGAGCTTGTGGATGTCGCGCTGCCGGAGTCCGTACTTGGTCTTGGCGAGGACGACGATGCTGCGGCCTTCGGGCGTTTCGTCGGCCAATGAGGCGAGTTGGGCGGCGTCGGCCAGCGCCGCGACTTCGACGCCTTCGACGGGGAGAAACTCGACGGCCTGCCGGTTGCCCAGGGTGATGGTCCCGGTTTTATCCAGGAGCAGGACGTCGACGTCGCCGGCGGCTTCGACGGCCCGGCCGGAGGTGGCGATCACGTTGGCCTGGATCAGCCGGTCCATGCCGGCGATGCCGATGGCCGAGAGCAGGCCGCCGATGGTGGTGGGAATGAGGCAGACCAGCAGGGCCACCAGCACGGTCACGCTGACCGGCGTCCCCCGGCCGGCGGCTTCGACGCTGAACAGGGAGAAGGGCAACAGGGTCACGCAGACCAGGAGAAAGATGATCGTCATGCCGGCCAGGAGGATATCCAACGCGATTTCATTGGGCGTTTTGCGGCGTTTGGCGCCTTCGACCATGGCGATCATCCGGTCGAGGAAGGTCTCGCCGGGATCGACGGTGACCCGGACGACGAGCCAGTCGGACAGCACGCGGGTGCCGCCGGTCACGCCGGAGCGGTCGCCGCCGCTTTCGCGGATGACCGGCGCGCTTTCGCCCGTGATCGCGCTCTCATCGACGGAGGCGATGCCGTCGATCACTTCGCCGTCGGCCGGGATGCAGTCGCCGGCATTGACGAACACCACGTCGCCGGCGCGGAGGTCGGGGGCGGGAACGACGATCAATTCGCCCCGCTGCAACATCATTTCGAAGAGCGGCTCGTGGAGCGGCTCCCGGGGCGGAAGGAGGAACTTCTTGGCGGGCACCAGATGGCGTGCGGCCCGCAGTGCGTCGGCCTGGGCCTTGCCCCGGCCCTCGGCCACCGCCTCCGCGAAGTTGGCAAACAGCACCGTAAACCACAGCCAGATGGAGATGCTCAGGATGAAACCGGGGGATTCGCTTCCCGGCCGGGCCAGCGAAAGCGCGTACAGGCCGGCGGTGAAAGCCGCACCGACGTACACAGTGAACATCACCGGATTCCGCGCCTGCCGGCGGGGATCGAGCTTGATCAACGATTCGGCGACTGCGCGTCGGAGGAGGAGCGGATCGGCCAGGGAATGTTTTTTTGCCATGACTTACCCCCCGGCCATCAAGAGGTGTTCCACGATCGGCCCCAGGGCGAGCGCGGGAACGAACGTCAAGGCGCCAACCAGAATGACCACTCCCGCCAGGAGAATCACAAAAAGCGGCGTATGGGTGGACAGCGTTCCGGCCCCGGCGGGAGTAATCTTTTTCCGCGCCAAGGACCCGGCAATCGCCAGGGTGGGAATCATCAGCCCGTAGCGTCCGATCAGCATCGCCGCGGCCAGGGCGAGGTTGTAGAAGGGGGTGTTGGCATTGAGTCCGGCCAGTGCGCTGCCGTTGTTGTTTCCCGTCGAGGAAAAGGCGTAGAGGACTTCGCTGAAGCCGTGCGGGCCGGGATTGAAGATGCTCGCCGGATCCACGCCGGTTCCCACGGCCGCCGCCGCGCCGGCCAGCACGACCAGCGGCGGAAGGAGGATCACCAGGGCGGCCATTTTCATTTCAAAGGCCTCGATTTTTTTGCCGAGGTACTCCGGCGTGCGGCCGACCATCAGCCCGGCGATAAAGACGGCGATAACGGCGAAGACCAGCATCCCATACAGCCCGCTGCCGACGCCGCCGAAGGCGACCTCGCCGAGTTGCATCAGCGCCAGCGGCGCCAGGCCGCCCAGCGGGGTGTAGGAGTCGTGCATGGAGTTGACGCTCCCGTTGGAGGCCGCCGTAGTAGTTGTGGCCCAGAGGGCCGATTGGGCGATTCCGAAACGCATTTCCTTGCCCTCCGAGTTCCCGCCCGGCTGGAGGTCGGTTGCCCGCTGGTCCACCCCCAGGTCGGTAAGCGTGGGATTACCCGCCTGCTCGGCCGCGTAACAAAGAACCAGGAAGGGGATCAGGAGGACCAGCATGGCGGCCAGCACGGCCCTGCCCTGCCGCAGGTCGCCCACCATGACGCCGAACGTGTAACACAAGGCCGCCGGAATCAGCAGGATGTACAGAAGCTCGAAAAATCCGCTCAGGGGAGTGGGATTTTCCAAAGGGTGTGCCGAATTAACGTTGAAGAAGCCGCCGCCGTTGGTGCCTAACTGCTTGATGCTCACCTGCGAGGCCGCCGGCCCGACCGCGATCGTCTGTCGGGCCACGGCGTTTCCCTCCGCGTCCTGGACGGGCTGAAGCAGGCGCACCGTCGGATACGGCCTCCAGGTCTGCACGACGCCTTGGGAGACCAGAAAAACGGCGCCGAGGAGGCTCAACGGCAGCAGAACGTACAAGACGCTCCGGGTGAGGTCGAACCAGAAGTTTCCCACGGTCGTGAAGCACCACCGCGTGAAACCCCGGATCAGTGCCGCCAGCACGGCCATGCCCGAGGCCGCCGAGAGGAAGTTCTGCACCGTCAAGCCGAGCATTTGGGACAGGTAGCTGAGCGTGGTTTCACCTCCGTAGCTCTGCCAGTTGGTATTGGTGGCAAAACTGACGGCCGTATTAAAAGCCAGGTCCGGAGAGACCCCTTGAAAGTCCTGCGGATTCAGCGGCAGGGCGCGTTGTGCCCACAGCAAGCCATAGACCGCCAGGATTCCCGCAGCGTTTAAGGCGAGCATCGAGAGGGCATACATCTTCCAGGACATTTCCCGGTGCGGATCGATTCCGCAGATGCGATAGATCAGGCGTTCCGCGGGGCCGATGAGCTTGTCCAGGCCGCACGGTTTCCTTTCATAGACCCGGGCCATGTACCAGCCCAGCGGTTTTGCCACGGCCAGGAGGACGGCAAGATAAAGGAGGATTTGCACAGCCGAAAGGGCGTTCACGCGAACCACTCCGGTTTCATCAGGGCGAGCATGAGATAGGCGAATAAAAACGCCGCCACGAGGCCGCTGACAATATAAATTCCGTTCATCTTCCGCGCCCTATCGGTTCGACAACCTGAAAATTACAGGTTGTTTCTTAGTGCGCCGCTGGCTCTGCCAGTGCTGATTGAAGAGAGCACTTGCAGAGCCCGTGGCACACTACCTGCTAAAATCAACTGGGCGGATCTCTACGGGCTTTCCAGATGGCCATTAGCGGCCGTCCAAAAATAACTTCGTGTTTTATCGGCTGCAACCGCCCTCATCCCCTGCCCCTCTCCCAAAGGGAGAGGGGAGTTATTATTGGACGGCCACTTAACTTAGGGCCGGCGCCTCCGCCGGGGCAACCTGGAGGACTTCCAGGGGGCCGTGGCCGTTGCGGGGTTTCCAGAGATCGCCGAGTTCTTCGCGGGTGATCAGGCGGCGGGCGAGGCTCAGCAGCGGCTCGGGAAGGCATAAGGCGATGACGCCCTCCTTGTGTTTCTTCAGCAGTTTCGCCAGCGAAATCCGAACCCGCTCTTCCGCATCGCCGAGCATTTCGCCTTTCGGCGGGCAGACCGTCTCCGGCTGTTCCTGCCACTGCCGGTAGACCTTGGGCTGTTTCGTCCGCACGTCGTCCACCCGCATCCCCTGCCACAGGCCGAGGTTGATGTTTTCCAGCCCGAGCTTCCGGAGTTTCACGTCCAGGGCCTCGGCGATGATTTCGGCGGTTTGATGGGACGGCTCGCAGGCGGAGGCGTAGATGGCCTCGACTGCTTTCTCGCGGAGCAGTTCCGCCGTTTGGGCGGCGTCGGCCTGGCCCTCTTCGCTGAGCGGGATGTCCAACGTGCCCTGGATCCGTTCCTGGGCGTCGTAATCCGTCCTTCCCGGGCGGATAAGAACGATTTGCAACATGTTAAAGGCCTATTTTAAAAAGTCCCTTCTCCTTTGGGAGAGGGTTAGGGTGAGGGCTGTTGGGCAATGAAGCCCTCACCCCCGCCCCCTCTCCCAATGGGAGAGGGGAGTAGTGGTTTTGAGGCGGAAGCCAGGTCGGTCATTTCCTCGATGAACCGGCCGTAGTCGTCTTCGGAAAACAGGGCGGTGCCGGTGACGAAGAGGTCGGCGCCGGCCTCGGCACAGGATCCGAGGGTCTCGCGTCCGACGCCGCCGTCGACGGAGAGCAGGAGTTCCGGCCCTCCCCAGGCGCGGAGCCGGCGGAGCCGTTCCAGGGCGGCCGGGTCGAACGCCTGGCCGCCGAAACCGGGTTCGACGCTCATCACCAGCACCAGATCGCACGCTTGTAAGAACGGTTTTAACGTCTCGACGGGCGTTTTGGGTCTCAAGCTGAGTCCGGCCCCGCAGCCCAGGCCGTGGATCTCGGCCAGCAGCGGCCGGGGATCGGGGACCGCTTCGATGTGGAAGGTCAGCAGATCGGCGCCCGCCTGCCGGAAGGGCCGGATATATTTTTCCGGCTCGGAGATCATCAGGTGCACGTCCAGGGGCAGAGCGGTCGAGCGGCGGACGGCCTCGACGACGGGAACCCCCAAGCTGAGGTTCGGCACGAAGTGCCCGTCCATGACGTCGAGGTGCAGGATTTTCGCGCCCGCCTCCTCTACACGGCGGATTTCGTCGGCCAAGTGGGCGAAATCGCAGGCCAGCAGCGAGGGATTGACCAACGGCACGGCCGCGTGCAAATCGGCAAGCAAGTGCGAATGACCCATACACTAACCGGTGAAACCTGAGGAGGAGAACGCGGGGCGGTTTGAAAGGAAACTACTGCGATAACTTTCGGCCGGGCCTTTTTCCCGACCGCTCACGAACAAGCCGTGGAGGGATATCTGAACAACCGCCTTGAAAAAGAGGCCGAACGGAATCGGCCAATACCTCGCTGAGAGTTCGCCCCCAGCGACTTCAGGATGAAAGGTATTGTAGCAATTCCCCGAAAGCCCGTCTGCGCTTCTTTTGGGGGAAATGCGCAAGATGTTGTTTAGCAACGAGTTGCGATGCTTTGACCGACTATTCCGGCTCCTCGCTGTGGGGGAGTTCGTCGAGCGACCTCAAATTGAAGAAGCGTAAGAACCGCTCCGTGGTGCGATAGAGCGGCCAGCGGCGCCGGCCCTCGCTCCGCTCGGTCTGCAATAAACCGCGGCGGACCA
Organism: Pirellulales bacterium; assembly: GCA_016936015.1. GTDB lineage: Bacteria > Planctomycetota > Planctomycetia > Pirellulales > Thermoguttaceae > JAFGPV01. The sequence continues at coordinate 36,808 of JAFGPV010000208.1, read as the reverse complement.
GATGGGCCAGGATGTGGCTGCTCGGTTTGCCGCGGAGCCGGCCGACCTGCTCGCCGTTGAGTGGTTGCTTGTAGGCCACGATGGCCAGCACGTCGATGGCCGCCTGGGAGAGCCGCGCGTCGCGGATTTTGCCGTACATCCGCACACGGACGGGGGTAAATTCCTTTTTCAGCGCCAACCGGTAGCCTTCGCCCTTGCTGACCACGCGGTAGGGACAATGCTCGGTGCGGTATCGGGCGTTTAATTCCTCGACCAGCAGGGGGATCTCTTCCGCCGCCACGTCGCGCATCAATTCCGCCGCCTTGGCGGCCGGCAGCGGGCGGTTCTCTCGATTGCCCACGAAGAGCATGGCCTCGAAGATGCTCCGCGGCGAGATCGGGCAGGGGTCCTCGGCCTCGGGCGCCGGGCCGGGAACCGTTTCCGGCTCCGCCCGGTCCTCGACGGCGGCGGCCGCTTCCCCTTTACGGTCCTCCTCGGCCGGGGCCGCTTCGGAGACCGGCGCCGCCGCCGGCCCGCTCGGCGTCCGCTGCCCGGGCGGTTTCCCCATCACCTCGGCAAAGGCCTGGGCCAGCTCCTCCAGGGAAATGCCTTCCGGAGGCCGATCGGACGGTGAGGAGGCGGGAAGTGTCATGGGAAAAAGGGAAAAGCCGCTTGCGGCTTCGCCACGGCAATGGATCACGACGATTGATGGCAAATTTCAAATTGCAAATTTCAAACTGCAAATTGAACCACTACGACAGGTTGTTCCCTCTAATAATTCCGCCTTTCGCGCGGTGACTTGTTGTCGGGCGTCGGGCAGAACGTCCGTAAACGATTCCGGCAGCGGGGGGAGATGGACGCGCCGCATCACCTGGTTGAGCCGGACCATCAGTCTCCCATCTTCCAGGTAATCCCACAAGATCCGCTCGGCGAGGAAGAGCCGGATGAAGGGGGCCAAGCGCCGGGTCGGCCGGACCGCCATCCGGCCCACCGCCGCCTCGACCCGCCGGGGATCTGTTTTTTCCAGCGTTTGATAATAGCACTGCACGCGGGAGGGATCTTCGGCGGCCAGCGCGGCGTCCAACAGGACCTCGACCAGCAGGTGCGCGATATAATTCGCCCCGAAGCCTTCATTGCCCACCACGCGGCGGACCTTGACACTCAACTCCCATGTCAATTCGCCAAAAGCCACATTGGCGTGAAACCACGCGTCGTCGTGCAAATGCCGCAGCACCCCCTGGGCCACCACCGCCACCACCGGATCGGCGTCCTCCAAAAACTCCTCGACACGTCTGGCCCGCAGCCGCACCCGCCGATCCGCCGCCGCCAGCCAATCGGGCACGGAAGTGCCAGCGAGAAAGTACGGATCGCCGTTGGAGAAAAGAGAATGAGCCAGATAGTTCATTATTGAAAAAGCAAGGAAAGTTATAGTTTTGTTGAGTTTTTTCTTTGTTGGCGATCATAGATCGAATCAGATATCCAGATTACGCCAAAGCAAAAAAGCATCCCTATAGGGATCAAGGCGAACCAAACCATGCTTTTTAGAATAACTACTAAAATGCCAGAAACTATACAAAACAGGACAAGTAGCCATCTAGGCCAATGACGATAAGGATTCATGGTATATCCACATATCTGCGCATCAAGTCAGAGTGAAGAGCATTCTCAGATTAGGTGACCTTCCTCTGTTATGTTCTCGGTTTTCGGCACTTCCCGCACCAGATGTTCGGGATGCTGCTTTTGCCACTGCATGAAATACTCGCCGATTTTATGCATGTCGTAATCGCATTCCTCCGCAATTTGTCGGCGGATTTCATAGATTTCTTCGAGAATTTCATCTTTCATAGCAGATCATTCCTTTCAAGAAATTCATCCGGCGTGCAAATGGTTGGAATGGAAATATTTGTTTCATCATGAAAGAGAGACAAAGCACGCATCACTCGGCCGTTGGCAATGTGTCGCAAATTCCATGTCAACAAAAAATCGATTTCATAATAACAAGTCAGAGCAACATGGAGGACATCCGTCTTTGCAGCAGAAGGCAAAGCAAGCCGTTGCTGCAAATTATCGGCCAAATGAATCGCGTCAGGAGTTGCCTCAAGCCGAGGAAGGTCGGATATCAACTGGAGCCGTTGTTGGGCATATTCGCTTTTCCCTTTTTCCAACTCGCGGATAACAACGGGTGAAACATAAAGCCGGAACTGGTCCCGCTTTTCTTCCCACCATTGCCGCGTCGCCATTTGATGACTTGCAGTAATGATAATCGGCGAGATATTCCCAACTAAAAAACTGGGGATCGTCGTTTCTAAATAAAGAGACGGTTTCAACGGAAACACCTCTTGTATACTATTATAAGCCTTGCGTTGGGGTCAATCCAGCCAATCCTTGGCCTTCAGCCGCTGCGGGGTGTAGTGCTCGGTGACGTAGCTGAGGTCCTTGCTCACCAGGGCTTCGACTTCCAGCTTGAAACCGTTTTCCAGGAGTTGGTGGATCTCCTTCTGCCACGGTTTTTTGTGGAGGAACCAGGGATAGTTGGCGATCTGCCGGGCCCGCTTGCGATCGGTGTCGTTGAGGTTGATTTTCACGCTGTCGGACAGACCGCATTCCTTGAAATCCTTCGACCGCAGGCCGAGGAACTTGGCGTCCGGGATGGCCATCCGCTGCGATTCAAAGGCGAGGTTGATCGAGCCTTGCTTGATCACGCTGTAGATATAATATCCCCAGGGATCGTTATCCAAAAGGCAATAAACGGGCAGGTTCAGTTCGTGGTGCAGGCGGTGGAGCATTCGGCGGACGCCCCGGGGAGGCTGGCCCATCCCGTGGGTGAGGATGCAGTGGTGCTTCCGCCAGAATTTGTCCTCGTTGAACCGCTGCCAGACCGTGTCTTTTTCGACGTGCAGGACGAACTTGGCCGAGCATTTTTTGAACTGGATCACCTCCGGCTCGACGATTGAGGGGATGCCGTAGCCGCCGGAGCCCATCCGCGCGCAGTCGATCTCGTCGCCGCTATCCTCCAGTAGGAGTTCGCCCACCATGTCGCCGCGTTTCTGGGCGTAGAGGTGCAGCTCCTCGCGGAGCGAGTTCAACAGCACTTCGACGTCCTCGATCACCGGATCGCACTCGCTCTGATCCTCGAACGTCTCCTCCTTGGCGTCCTCGATGGTGTGTTTCAGCAGGTAATACAGACCCCGGATGCTGGTCGTCTTGCCCTGCTCGATCAGTTGCGTCGCCCCGCTGGCCACGAGCATCGTCTGCATGTAGCTGCGGGCCTGGGAGAGATTGAAGAGCTGCCGGCGGTTGGTGTTCCGGCCCATCTCGATGAACCGTTTGGACTTGTTGTATTTCACGTTCGACAGCGAGCGGGTGGGGACGTCGACGTAGGGATCGCGCCGCCGGTCGGCGGCCGCAACCACTTCGTCGGCCAGTTCCTTCAGGCGTTTTAGCGTCTGGGCGTCGCGCTTGTTGAGCTTGGTTTTCATTCCAGGGGTCAAGGGTCAGGGGTCAGAGCCGGGCCGTGCCGGCCCGGCCGTTGAGGGATCATTTCTCGGTTGTCATTCCAATGGCCGTTGTGCATTCTTGCGAAGCCGCAAACGGCTTTGATTGTTTCTCGCGTGCCCGGGCGGCGTTTCGGGCGATCAGTCCGGCGACGTAGCCGCCTTTGAAGCCGGCGTCGATGTTGACCACCGTGACGTTGGCGGCGCAACTGTTGAGCATCGCCAGCAGGGCCGCCACGCCGCCGAAGCTGGCCCCGTAGCCGACGCTGGTGGGGACGGCGATGATCGGACAGCCCACGTAACCGCCGACCACGCTGGGCAGCGCCCCTTCCATGCCGGCCACCACGACCACGGCGTCGGCGTCTTCCAACAAGGGGAGGTTGGCCCGGAGACGGTGCGGACCGGCCACGCCCACGTCGGGAACCAGCGTCACGCGGGCGCCGGTCCAGAGGGCGGTTTCCCGGGCCTCCTCGGCTACGGGCAGGTCGCTGGTGCCGGCCGTGACAATGACGACTTTGCCGCCGTGGATTTTCTCCTCGGGATTATTTCTACTTTCATCTTCTTTCGAGTCAGACGGGAACGTCTGACCTCCTGCTTTCGAGCCGATATGCAGCGTGCGGCCGACGGGATTGTGGCGCGCCTGGGGGAATTGGGGCAACAACACAGCGGCCTGCTCGGCGCTGAGCCGGGTGGCCAGCACGTCGGCCCCGCTGTCGAGCAACGCCCGGAAGATCTTTTGCAGCACGGCGACGGTCTTCCCTTCGGCGAAGACGACCTCGGGAAAGCCGCACCGCCGCGGTCGGTCCAGATCGAGCTGTGCCTCGTCCAGATCGGCGACGTCCGCCCGGTGGAGCCGGCGGAGGAACTCGTCGGGTGCAAGTTCCCCCGCCGATAGTTGGGCGGCAAGCTCGACAAGGAGGCGGGAATTCATCAGCGGATCGCGCTCTCGGATCTATGGGTGGCCGGCGGCTAACAGCCGCCGCGAAGTGTGTCAATTCCCCTCGGCGGCTGTTAGCCGCCGGCTATTAAGGTACGAAATGGTTATTACCTCTGGGAACCGGAGAAAGCCCATCCTATCGGGCCGCCGGGGCAGCGTCAATTTTAGTTTTCCGCCCTTGCGTCCCCGAGAGGGGTGTGTTCCAATAGTTCTTTTGAATTTTTTTACCCGGGAGGGCCGCCATGGACCATGAACTGCGACGCGACAGGCTCCGCAAGTCGATGCGGCGGGTGGGTATCGAGGCCCTGCTGGTGACCGACTTCGTCAATGTGACCTATCTGACGGGATTCACCGGCGACGACAGCTATCTCCTGGTCCGCGAGGACGGCGAGGTCCTGCTGACGGACGGAAGATACACCACCCAACTTGAGGAAGAATGTCCCGATCTGGATCTGGCCGTCCGCAAACCGGGGGCGAGCATGGTGCAGTTGGTCATCCGGGTCCTGCGCTCCTCGGAGATCGGCCGGTTGGGGCTCGAGGCCGATTCGATGACGATCGGCTTGGAAGACAAGATTTCCGACAAGCTGCCCGAGATGGCGTTGGTGCCCACCACCGGGTTGGTGGAAAAACAGCGGCTGATCAAAGACAAGGAGGAGATCGAACTGCTCCGCAAGGCGATCCGGCAGGCGGAGAAGGCGTTTGCGGTCGTTCGCGCTTCGATCGTGCCGGAAATGACGGAAAAGCAAGTGGCCAACGAGTTAGAATATCAGTGCCGGAAGTTCGGGGCGAAACAGGCCGGTTTCCCCTCGATTGTGGCCGTCGGTTCCCGTTCGGCGTTGCCCCACGCCACGCCCGACGAGCACCGCATTGCCGAGGACGGTTTCGTGCTGATCGATTGGGGGGCGTGCGAGGGGTTATATCGGAGCGACCTGACGCGGGTTTTGGCGACCGATAAAATCTCCCCCAAGTTCACCCGAATTTACAAGGTCGTGCTGGAGGCCCAAACCAAGGCCATTCACGCCGTCCGGCCGGGGGTTCTCTGCCAGGACGTGGACGCGGTGGCCCGGGGCGTCATTGCCCGGGCGGGATACGGCCGGCGCTTTACGCACAACCTGGGGCACGGCCTGGGCATCCAGGTTCACGAGGCCCCCCGCTTGGCCGCCAAAAACCAGACGGTTTTAAAGCCGGGCATGGTCGTCACGGTGGAGCCGGGCATTTATCTGCCGGGTTGGGGCGGGATCCGCATCGAGGACGACGTGTTGGTGACCCGTTCCGGGCACGAAGTGATGACCCACGCCCCGAAAAAACTCGAGGAAATGATTGTAGAATAACGTTTGAGGGCCGACGGTCGAGAGTCGAAAGTCGATGAAGAAGGCTCCGACTTTCTCGACCATCGACACTCGACTCTCGAAAGGGATCAATCGGGATGAGCAACCCATCGTCACCCCAAGACATCTTCGACGTCCGGAAGATCCGCCGCCTGGTGGAACTGATGAAGGAGCACGAGTTGAGCGAGTTGGACCTTCAGCAGGGCGAGGTCCGGATTCAACTCCGCCGCGCCGGGCCGGCGGTTACGGCGGGCGCCCCGCCTGCGCCGGGGACTTATACGGCGGCGCCGGCCGCGGCCGCAGCGCCGCCGGCCGCGGCCGAATCCGCCCCGGCGGCCGACGACAGCCGGATGGTGCTGATCAAAAGCCCGATGGTCGGCACGTTTTACGCGGCGCCCGATCCCGAGGCGCCGGCCTTCGTCAAAGTGGGCGATCACGTGGGGCCGGAGACGACCGTCTGCATCGTCGAGGCGATGAAGGTCTTCAACCAGATTCCAGCCGAGGTCTCCGGAAAGATCGTCGCCGTGCTGGTGGAAAACGGCCAGTCGGTGGAGTTCGGCCAATCCCTGTTCCGCGTCGATCCGCAGGGATGAAACGAGGTTGGTCGAAGGTCGAGCGTCGAAGGTCGATGAGCGGAAATCGACCCTCGACCTTCGGCCCTCGACTTTCGATCCACTAGAGCAACGAATGTTCAAACGCATATTAATTGCCAATCGCGGCGAGATCGCTTTGCGGGTGATTCGCGCCTGTCGGGAGATGGGCATCGAGACGGTGGCGGTCTACAGCGAGGCCGACCGCGGCGCCGCGTACCTGGAATTGGCCGACGAGGCGTATTGCATCGGGCCGCCGAAGGCCGCCGAGAGTTATTTGAAAATCGACCGGATCATCAGCGCCGCGGAGGTCGGCAACGTGCAGGCCGTTCATCCCGGGTACGGTTTTCTCGCGGAGAACGCGCATTTCGCCGACGTCTGCCGGAGTTGCGATTACGAATTCATCGGCCCGCCGGTGCGGGCCATGCAACTGGTGGGCGACAAGAATGCCGCCCGAAAATTGGCGCAAGAGGTCCAGGTGCCGGTGGTGCCCGGCAGCGAGGGGCTGGTGGAAAACGAGGCCCAGGCGGTGAGCCTGTCCCGGGAATTGGGATTTCCCGTGCTGATCAAGGCGGCGGCCGGGGGGGGCGGGCGCGGGCTGCGGGTGGCGATCAACGAACTGGCCCTGCGGGCCGCCTTGCAGCAGGCCCAGGCCGAAGCGGAAGCCGCCTTCGGCAGCCCGGACATCTATCTGGAAAAATACATCGAGCATCCGCGGCACGTGGAAGTCCAGGTGCTGGCGGACCATCACGGCGGCGCGGTCCATCTCTGGGAGCGGGATTGCACGATGCAGCGCCGGCATCAGAAATTGATCGAGGAGAGTCCCGCCCCCCGGCTGCCCCCCGAGACCCGGCAGACCGTCTGCGAGGCGGCCGTGCGGTTGATCCGGGCCGCCGGTTACACCAACGCCGGCACGGTGGAGTTCATCCTCGATCGGGAGGGGCGTTTTTACTTCATCGAAGTCAACGCCCGGATCCAGGTCGAGCACCCGGTGACCGAACTGGTCACGGACATCGACCTGGTCAAGGCCCAAATCCGCGTGGCGGCGGGCGAACCGCTGTGGTTCCGCCAGGAGGACGTCCCCCAGCGGGGCTGCGCGATCGAATGCCGGATCAACGCCGAGGATCCGGAGAAAAACTTCCGTCCCACGCCGGGAACGATCACCCGGTGGTTTGCCCCCGGCGGCTTCGGCGTGCGTTTCGACACGCATGCCCACCAGGGCTACGTCGTCTCCCACTATTACGACTCGATCATCGGCAAGCTGCTGGTGCATCAACCCACCCGCGAGGAGGCGATCGTCGCCATGCAGCGGGCGCTCCGCGAACTGCGGGTCGAAGGCGTGAAGACGACAATCCCGGCGCACCAGAAGATCCTCGATCACCCGGCGTTCCAGAACACCCAAGGGGATACGACGTTTATTGAACGGACCTGGCCGTAAAACAGCAGTAGCGCGTGGCGAGCAGCGAGCAGAAAAACTCCCTCCCTCAACCCTAAATATATTCACTCACCACTCGCCTCACACAACTCACCACTCACCACTAAAACCCATGAGCACTTCCCTTTCCCGGCACACGTCCGTGCCGCAAACCATCCGCCGGGCGGCCATTTTATTCGCCGGCGGCCCGGCGCCCGCGGCCAACGCCGTGATCTCCACGGCGGCGGTCTCCTTCCTGCGCAACAACATCGACGTCGTTGGGATCCTTCATGGCTATTCGCATCTGCTGGAGTTCGGCCCGGACCGGCCCCTGATCGAAAACCAGGACTACATCCGAATCACGCATCACACGCTGAAGCGGACCCGGAACAGCCGGGGGATCCTGATCGGCACCGCCCGGGCCAATCCCGGCAAGGAGGTCACGCACCCTTCCCACCTGCAGGATCCCGAGCGGACGAAGCTGTTGAAGACGGTCTACGACGCGCTGCTTTCCATCAACGTCGACGCGCTGATCTCCATCGGCGGCGACGACACCCTGCGGACGGCCAACAAATTCAAGCTCTTTCAGGAGCAGCTTCCGCCCGGCAGCCGCCGTATTCCCGTGGTGCACCTGCCCAAGACCATCGACAACGATTACATGGGCATCGACTTCACCTTCGGCTACTTCACGGCGGTGGAATTCCTCGCCGGAGAAATCCGGAACCTCCTAGCGGACGCGGAGGCGAGCCGGTCCTATTTCGTGGTCGAGACCATGGGCCGTCACGCGGGCTGGCTCTCCTACGGAGCGGCCATCGCCGGCGAAGCCAGTCTCGTGATGAGCGTCGAGGACATCACCGGCAAGTACGAGGCCAGCGAACAGATCACCGAGCCGCAGACCGGCAAGACGACCATCCGCCGCGTGATGAATCTCGACGAGGTGATCAAGCGGATCGTCGCCACGATGCGCACCCGCGAGGAAGTCGAAGGCAAGGAGTTCGGCGTGATCGTGCTCGCCGAGGGACTGGCCGAACTGCTCCCCAACAAGCAGATCAAAAACGTTCCCCGCGATCCCTTCGGCAACATCGCGATCGCCAATCTGAACCTGGGAAAATTCTTCGCCGAGACGACCGCCAAGGAGTATGCCCGGCAGACCGGCCGGAAGCGGAAGGTCACCGGCATCACCCTCGGCTACGAAAGCCGCTGCGCGCTGCCGCAGGCCTTCGACGTAATGCTCGGCAGCCAACTCGGCGTCGGCGCCTACCGGGCGCTGGTCGAAAAGAACCTCGACGGCGTGATGGTCTCCGTCTCCGGGCAGTTGGACCTGAACTACGTCCCTTTCAGCCAACTGGTCGATCCCGCCACGCTGATCACGATGGTCCGCTACATCGACCCCAACTCCGACTTCCACCGCTTGGCGCGGTTCCTGGAAACGTACGTCAACGACTGACCGTTCTCAGAATAGCGCAACCCCCTATCGTGGTTGCGAAGAATCTATGAATGCGCAGATTGGGATCAAGTGCATTCATGCAAACCGCAAAACGGTGGACAACGATCGCCGTCAGGGATTCTAACGATGTCTCTACGAAAATCCGCATTATTTCTCGCATTCCTTATTTTAACATCTCCCCGAAACGCCTTGCCGATAGAGAAAGAATCCCTGCACGTAGCAGCTCTCTGCTGTGAATATCTAGAAGATCCCCTGGGAATCGACGTCGCCCGGCCGCGGCTGAGTTGGCGGATCGAACCGGGCGATCCGGCGGAACGGGGACTCCGGCAAACCGCGTATCAAGTGCTGGTCGCCGGGACGCCCGACGCACTCGAGGCCGACCGCGGCGATCTTTGGGACTCGGGCCGGGTGGAATCGGACCAATCGATGCTGGTCGAGTACGGGGGCAAACCGTTGGCCAGCCGGACGTTCTGTTTCTGGAAAGTCCGGGTTTGGGACCAGAACGGCCGCGCGTCGGCCTGGAGCCGGTCCGGCAGGTGGTCGATGGGTTTGCTGACGCCTGCGGACTGGAAGGCCCGATGGATCGGCGCCGCTCCGAAACCGGGGCAGCCGCCCGCCGATCCGTGGTTCCGCAAGACCTTTTCGCTGGCCGGCCGGCCCGATCGCGCCACGGCCTACGTTGCTTCCTTGGGATATCACGAACTCTACGTCAACGGCCGGAAGGTCGGCGACCGCGTTCTGGAGCCGAGCGTCAGCGATCTCTCTCAACGGGTGCGCTACTTAACCTACGACGTGACCGATTATCTCCGCGAAGGGAAAAACGCCGTCGTCCTCTGGTGCGCCGCGGGCTGGGCGAATTTCAACGAATACAAGGTGCCGGACAAACCGCTGGCGAAGGCCCAGATCGAGATCCAGCCGTCCGACGGCCCGCCGATCCAAATCGTGACCGACGCCACGTGGAAAACCCATCCCAGTCCCCTCGCGCCGATCGGCGGTTGGGGATTTTGGGACTTCGGCGGCGAACGTTACGACGCGGCCGCGGAAATTCCCGGCTGGAATGCCCCCGATTTCGACGACTCGTCCTGGCCGACGGCCGCCCTTTTCACCTCGAAGGTGCGGCTGTCCGCCGAAATGATCCAACCGAACCGCCGTTTGAAAATCCTGAAACCCGTGGAGATCGCGCCGCAGGGAGCCGGCGTCTTCCGCATCGACATGGGCCAAAGCTACACCGGCTGGATCGAAATCCGCATGAAAGGCCGGCCGGGCGGGAAAGCCACGCTCCAGTTTTCCGAGCGTCCCGAGGAGCCGGAAACCTATCATCAACGCAGCGAGTACGTTTTCGACGGCTCCGGCGAAGGCGTCTTCCGCCAACGCTTCAATTACGCCGCCTTCCGCTGGGTGACGGTCGCCGGGCTGGAAGCGGCTCCCGGCAAGGAGGACATCCGCGGCTGGCTGATCAGCACCGCTGTCCCCCGCGTCGGCCGCTTCGCGTGCTCGAACGATTTATTAAACCGGATCTACGAAACGACCGTCTGGACCTTCCGCTGCCTGAGCCTGGGCGGATACATGGTCGATTGCCCGCACCGCGAGCGGATGGGATATGGCGGCGACGCCTTCGCCACGATGGAAACCGCCTTGACGAACTTCGGCATGGGCGCGTTTTACACCAAGTGGCTGACCGACTGGCGGGACCTCCAACGTCCCAACGGCGATCTCCCCTACACGGCCCCGACCTATTTCGGCGGCGGCGGACCGGCCTGGAGCGGCATCTGCGTCGCTCTCCCCTGGCAGGTTTACCTCCACTACGGCGACCGCCGCATCCTCGATGTGTCGTATCCGTCCATGCAACGCTGGATCGCCTTCCTGCAAACGAAAACCAAGGACCATCTCCTTCAAAAATGGGGCGGAGAATGGGACTTCCTGGGCGATTGGGTTCCGCCCGGCAAGGGACAAGCTCTTACCGAGCGGGTTGACGAACGATCCACATTGTTTTTCAACAACTGCTTCTACCTCGACAACCTCACCACGGTCGCCCAAACGGCCGAGTTGTTGGGCAAACCCGACGAGGCCGCCGCCTACCGGCAAGAGGCCCAAGCCATCGCCCGGGCGGTGCACAAGGAATTCTTCCATCCGGCCGACAACTCCTACGCCAACGGCGACCAACTCTACCAAGCGATGCCGCTGCTGATGGGCGTGACGCCCGATTCGCTGCAACCCACCGTGATGAAGCGTCTGACCGAGGAAATCACCGTCAAGAAAAAAGGACACATCGACACCGGTACCCATGGGACCTATTACCTGATCAAACTGCTGGTGGGGCGGAACCGCAACGACCTGATCTTCCGGATGGCCGACCAGCGGACCTATCCGAGTTGGGGCTACATGCTCGATCAGGGCGCCACGACGCTTTGGGAACAATGGGACGGCAAGAACTCCCGCCTGCACAGCACGTTTGTCTCGATCGGCTCGTGGTTTATTGAGGGGCTTGCCGGCATCCGGCTCGATCCCGCCCGGCCGGGCTACAAACACTTCCTGATCCGGCCCGGCATCGTGGGCGATCTCCAGTGGGCCAAGGGCGAGTACGACTCGCCCTATGGAAAGATCGTCAGCGATTGGAAAATCTCCAACGGCCGGCTCGCCCTCCGCGTCGAAGTCCCTCCCAACAGCTCGGCCACGGTGTTCGTCCCCGCCGACGATCCCTCCTCCGTCGCCGAGAGCGGCCGCCCGGCGGCCCAATCCCCCGGCGTCCGTTTCATCGGGATGACCGACGGCACGGCCGCCTACGAAGTAGGCTCGGGCCGATACACGTTTTCCGCGCCTCGTTAATCGTCGCTCGGATCGTTCCATGAGAATGCAATAGACTCAACCGGCGGCTGTCAATCGCCGCCTATCCCGAATGCCCGATCAACCGATCCTCGAAACTCCCCGCTTGCTCCTCCGCCCCCTGGCGCTTTCCGACGCCAAGGCGGTGCAACGTCTGGCGGGCGACGCGGAGATCGCGCGGATGACGCTGTTGATTCCGCATCCGTACCCCGACGGCGCGGCCGAGGAGTGGATCGTCTCGCTGGAAGAGAAGTTCCGTGAGCGCCGCGAAGTGAATTTCGCCGTGACCTGCAAACCGGCCGGCGAACTGATCGGCGTGGTCTGCCTGCGGCTGGAGCTGGAGCACGACCGCGGAGAACTGGGATATTGGATCGGCAAAGCTTTTTGGGCATCAGGTTACGCCACCGAGGCGGCCCGGGCGGCGGCGGATTACGGATTTGCGACGTGGAATCTGCACCGCGTCTACGCCCATCATTTCGGCGTCAATCCGGCCTCCGGCCGGGTGCTGCAAAAACTCGGCCTGAAACCCGAAGGCCGCCTGCGGCAGCACGTCAAAAAAGGCGACCGCTACGAGGACATGGAAATTTACGGCCTGCTGCGGGAAGAGTGGAACGAATGATCTCTTTCGCCCTCGGCGAATCACTGGCAGCAAGTGGAGCACGTTCCGAATTCGTGGATTTTCTCCAAACTGCGCCTCTTGACTCCCCCTTTTTCCTGGGGGAAAATTGCCAAGTTCTATCGTCCTTTGACTTGAAAGAAGAAGGAAATCTTGATGCTTGATTTTCCCCAACGGATTTTGATGCTCGGCTACGGTTCCGTGGCGCAGTGCACGCTGCCGATCTTGGCGAAGCACCTGCGGATGCCGCTTTCCCGGATTACGGTCATGGATTTCGAGGACCAGAGCGGGATCCTCCAGCCCTGGACCGCCCAGGGGGTGCAGTGGGTCCGATCGCGGATCACGCCGGAGAACCTCGGCTCGGAACTGGGAAAGTATCTCTCTGCCGGCGACCTGCTGATCGACCTGGCATGGAACATCGACTGCTGCGAGATCCTCCAGTGGTGCCACGACCGCGGCGTCCTCTACGTCAATACGTCGATCGAGGTCTGGGATCCCTACGCCGGCGCCCCGAACAAGCCGCCCACCGCGCGGACGCTGTACTGGAGGCACATGAACGTCCGCCGGATGACGGCCGGCTGGCCGCAGCCCGGGCCGACCGCGGTGCTCGAACACGGCGCCAATCCCGGGCTGATCTCGCACTGGACCAAGCAGGGCCTGGTGGACATCGCCGAGCGGCTGCTGGCGGAGAAGAAGGCGCTGGACGGCACGGCCGACCTGCTGCGGCAATCGCTCAAGGACCGGACCTTCAACCGGCTGGCGCAGGCGCTGGGCGTGAAGGTCATCCATTGCAGCGAACGCGACACGCAGATCACCGACCAGCCGAAGCAGGTCGACGAGTTCGTCAACACCTGGAGCATCGAGGGTTTCCGCGAAGAGGGGACCACCACGGCCGAAATGGGCTGGGGGACCCACGAAAAGGAACTGCCCCCCGGGGCCTGCGAACATCCGGACGGGCCGAAGAACCAGATCTGCCTGGCGCGGATGGGCATCAACACCTGGGTCCGCTCCTGGGTGCCGTATTACAGCATCCACGGAATGGTCGTCCGGCACGGCGAGGCGTTCACCATCTCCGACCGGCTGACCGTTTGGGAAGACGGTCGGGCGGTCTACCGGCCGACGGTGCACTACGCCTACTGCCCCTGCGACTCGGCGATCGTCTCGCTGAATGAACTTCGGGGCTACGACTACCGGTTGCAGCCCAAGCTGCGGATTATGAACGACGAGATCACCTCCGGAGCGGACATCCTCGGCGCGCTGCTGATGGGCCATCCGTACACCGCCTGGTGGACCGGCAGCCTGCTGACGATCGAGGAGTCGCGGCGTCTGGTGCCGCACCAGAACGCCACCACCATGCAGGTGGCCGTCTCGGTGGTGGCCGCGGCGCTGTGGATGATCCAGCATCCCGACCGCGGGGTGCTGGTGCCCGACGATCTGCCCCACGACGCCGTCCTGGCGGTGGCCAATCCCTACCTGGGCGAGAGCCTCTCGATCCCCACCGACTGGACGCCGCTTATGGATTATTCCAATTTCTTCGAGGGCTACAACCACGCGGATGTCGATGAGAGCGATCCGTGGCAGTTCAAGAATTTTATCGTGGACGGGAAGGATTGATCCGTAGGGTGCGTGCAACGCACCGGACCGTCTTGATGGTACGTGGATCATTGATCGTTTGCCCCATCCAACCAACAACCGGCGACCCTCGAACCCAGGTGCGTTGCACGCACCCTACTCGGTGAATCACGATGCCCACCAAGTCGCAACTTAAGCAACTCGCCGATCAGCACGGCACGCCGTTGTTTATCGTCGATCACGACGTGATCCGCCGGAACTACGCCGAGTTCAAGCGGCATCTGCCCCGGGTACAGGCGTATTACGCGGTCAAGGCGAACCCCGACCCGGCGATCGTTGGGACGCTGTACGCGGCGGGGGCCAGCTTCGACGTGGCCTCGATGCCCGAGTTTATGATCGTGTACGAGTACGTCTGGCAACTGCCCGAGAAGGAGCGCCAGGACTGGATCTGGGACAAGATCATCTACGCCAACCCGATCAAGAGCAACGAGACCCTGGCCGACCTGGACCCGTACAAGCCCCTGGTCACGTACGACAATTACGAGGAGATCCGGAAGATCGCCCGCCACGCGCCGCACGCCGGATTGGCGCTGCGGATCCGCGTGCCGAACACGGGGGCGATGGTGGAGCTGAGTTCGAAGTTCGGGGCCCACTCGGGTGAGGCGGTGGCGCTGATCGAGGCGGCGCACGACGCGGGACTGGTTGTCGAGGGCTTAAGCTTTCACGTGGGCAGCCAGACGACCAACGTCGAGAACTACGTGCAGGCCCTGCAGCTCTGTGCCGGCGTCTTCGCCGAGGCGAAGTCCCGGGGCTTTACGCTCAAGCTGCTGGACATCGGCGGGGGATTTCCCGCCCCGTACCACGACGGCGTCACGCCCTTCCGCAAGCTGGCGGCGCGGATCCGCCCCGAGATCGACCGCCTCTTTCCCCGGCCGTTGGAGATCCTCGCCGAGCCGGGCCGGTTTCTGATCGCCACGGCCGCCACCCTGGTGGCCGAGGTCATCGGCAAGGCCCACCGCGACGGCAAACCCTGCTATTACATCAACGACGGGGTGTACCACACCTTTTCGGGGATCGTTTTCGACCACTGCTGCTATCATCTGGAGGCCTTCCGGCGAGGCCCCCGGCAGATTTCCGCCGTCTTCGGCCCCACCTGCGACGCCCTGGACACGATCTCCCTGGCCGAGGAACTGCCCGAGCTGCGCCTGGGAGACCTGGTCTATAGCCGGAACATCGGCGCCTACAGCCATGCCTCGGCCACCTCCTTCAACGGTTTCCCCCCGGCCAAGGTCGTGCATATCAACCAATAGAGGTCAGAGGTCAGAAGTCAGGGAAAACCAGGCCGACAGCTTTCTCTTTTCTCCCAATTTGAAAATTTCCCTGGGCAATTTACAATAGATATCATCCCCCAAAATTACCGTGTTTTCCTCCCCTGACCCCTGACCCCTCCCTATGCCCCTGCTCGATTCCCTGAAAAAAATGCTGGCCGGGCGGAGAACGAACGTCTCCACGCGGTTCGCCCTGTTGCGGGAAGGGATCCAGGGGACGATGTCGAGTTTTTACATGGCCCGGGACCTGCGGACCAACCAGATCGTGGGCCTGAAGATCCTCGATCCGAAGAAGAACGCGGAGTTCGAGGCCCGGTTTAAGGGGCTGGAAAAGCCCAGCGAAGGGGAGATCTCTGCCCAGTTAGAGCATCCGCGGATCGTGAAAACTCTCGAGTTCGGCCTGACCACCCAGGGGGAACAGTACCTGGTAATGGAATTTCTCGACGGTCCGACGCTGCACTCCGCCCTGATCGGCCAAGATCCGGCGTTCGAGGGCCGCCGGGTCCGCTTCCTCCGCGAGGCCGCCGAGGCGGTGGCCGCCGTCCATGCCGCCGGCTACATCCACCGCGACATCTGCCCGCGGAATTTCATCCTCACCGACGAGGGCGAGCACGTCAAACTCATCGACTTCGGCCTGACCGTGCCGGCCACCAAGCTGTTCATGCAACCGGGCAACCGCACCGGCACGCCGAATTACATGGCCCCCGAGCTGGTCCGCCGCCGGGCGACTGATTTCCGGCTCGACGTCTTCGCCTTCGGCGTAACGGCCTACGAAATCTGCACCTTCGAGCTGCCCTGGACGCGGGGCACCACCGGCATGGCCGCCATGGGCCACGACAAACCGCCGGCCGACATCCGCCAGTACCGCCCGCAAATCCATCCCCTCCTGGCCCACGCCATCCACGCCTGCATCGAACCCAATGTGGCCCGCCGCTGCCCCTCGATGGAAAAATTCCTTCAAATGATCCATGAAGTCAAACACGAAGACGCCGAGAGGGAGGGGGAATCGTGAGCACGTCACATTCTCCGACGCGGGGCGTTGATGGAGCATCAACAACCCGGGGATCAAGAAACGCTCTCCGGCAAATTGCCCGCGGCGTCAAAGGGCAGGTTGCGCGGCGGGGAGAGGATTTCCAGATCGGATCGGGCTTGGGCCGCGGCGAGGTAGGCCGTCGAGCACTCGACCTCGGTCAGGTGGAGCGTGTCGGCGATCCAGAGGAGCCGGGCGTCCGGCGGTTCGGACAGGCCGATCGTTCCCAGGGCGGTCGAGAGCATTTCGCGGTCGGTTTCGTAGTCCAGCGGCGGCATGGCGGCGGAGATTCGGCCGGAAGTGAGCACGTTCAGCCGCGTGGCCTGCAAGTCGGTTTCTCGCAGGAGTTGCGTGCGGCAAAACTCGGCCAGGCCCATGCCGACGGCGTTGCCCTGGGCGGCCGGCGTCAAACCGCGGACGGCGATCCGCTTGATCTTCGGAAATTCGTGCTCCACGGCCCGATGGTCGTTGAACTTCCGGCCGACGACGTTCGGATCCAGACCGACGCCGCTGACGTCCTTGCCGATGCGATCCACCAGCAGCAGGTCGGCCCGGTCGAAGGGCAACCGCGGCAGCCACTGCCGGGCCAGGAC
The DNA here is from genome assembly GCA_016936015.1 of Pirellulales bacterium. Taxonomy (GTDB): domain Bacteria; phylum Planctomycetota; class Planctomycetia; order Pirellulales; family Thermoguttaceae; genus JAFGPV01. Next base: position 19,657 of record JAFGPV010000208.1, on the reverse strand, counting down.
CAACAGCTCCTTCTCCCGGCGCAAAAATTCTTCCGGACGGAGGGCTTCCACCAGCGCGGTCTGATCGGCGGCGTTTTCCACGATCGCCAGTCCGGCCCGAAGGGGACATTTTTCCAGGAGCAGCGGCACCACGTCATCCAGCAGCCTCGCAAAATCGTGCTCCTGAACGGCGCGGTGGTAGATCGTCGCCCCGGCGCACTTCCCCAATCCCATCAACAGCATCTTCAGCAGTCCGCTTTCAATGTCGCCTTGAATCGTGCTGTGCGGCTTGACGCGGTTGCAGACCAGCACGTGGTCGGCCTCGAAGGCCCAGCGGTCGAAGTGGACCGGCATCCCTCCGGCGGTGCGGCCGATGACGACGGTCTCCAGGGAGGAACGGATCGGGCAGCCGACCGCGGACTCGGCGATTCCATAGCGTTCCAGGAGCCGGCGTTGTCCCTCGGCGGTGCCGCCGCCGTGGCTGCCCATGGCGGGCACGAGGAACGGTTCCGCCCCCAGGCCGCGGAGATGTTCGACGACGGTGCGGAGAATTAGGGCAATCTGCGCGATGCCGCGGCTGCCGGCGGTCACCGCCACGCGCTGAGCCGGCCGGATCTTCTCCGCCAGCGCCAACCGCGCCAACTGCCGCCGCACTTCGCCGGGCACGTCGTCCACCCGGGGCGCGGCGAACGTCTGACGGATCCGGAAGATCTGGGGAAAAGCGGACATAAGCGAGGGATTGGGGATTAGCATTGATGAATGGGAGACATTAGATTCTACATTTCTAATCCCTAATCCCCAATCCCTAATCCCTTTCCTACCCTCGGACCAGGAACGCGAGGTCCTGTTCGGCCGCGAGCCGCTCGTCTTCGCCGCGGTCGCTTTCGCTCCAGATGCGGAGGAATTCGTCGTGTTGGGCGCGAAAGGCGTCGACGATCACGGGATCGAAATGCGCGCCGCTGCTCTCTTCGATGATGCGGGTGGCCACTTCCGGATCGCAGGCCGCCTTGTAGACGCGGCGGGTGGTCATGGCGTCGAAGACGTCGGCCAGGGAGACGATCCGGGCACAGAGCGGGATCTCCTCTTCCGACAGTCCGTCCGGATAGCCCGTCCCGTCGAACCGCTCGTGATGGTGCCGGGCGACGTCGATGGCCATCTCCAGAAAGCTGCCGCATTGACCATGCCGGGTGGCCTCGCGGAGCGCATTGGCCCCGATCGTGGTGTGGGTCTTCATGACCTCGAATTCCTCCCAGGTCAGTTTGCCGGGCTTCAGCAGAATCGCGTCGGGGATGCCCACCTTGCCGATGTCGTGCAGCGGGCTGGAGCGGTAGAGATCCTGGGGGAACTGCTCGTCGATCCGCGCGGCGTAGGGACTGGCGCGCAGCAACTGCTGGGCCAGGATTAACGAGTAATGCCGCATGCGGTTGATGTGCTCGCCGGTCTCCGGATCGCGGGATTCCGCCAGCTTGGCCAGGGCGAAGATCGCCACGTCGCGGGTGGCGTAGATTTCTTCCATCCGCTGTTCGACCAGGTGCTCCAGGCTAATATTGAACTCCTGGATGCGGGCGTTGGCCTGCCAGAGGTTCATCAGCGATTGGCGGAGCCGGAATTGGATGCGGATCTTGGCCTGCAGTTCGTCGTGGTCGAACGGCTTGATGACGTAGTCGTCGGCGCCGGCGTCGTAGCCTTGAATCCGCTCCTGCGTCGTGGCCTTGCCGCTGATGAGGATCACCTGCGTAAACGGTCCCACGGGGCTGTTCTTAATGCGGCGGCAGATCTCGTAGCCGTCCATGCCCGGCATCATGATGTCCAGCAGCACGAGGTCCGGCCCCCAGGACCGGACCAACTCCAGGCACGCCTCGCCGTTCAGTGCGGTGGCCAGGTCGTACTGGTCGCGGAGCAGTTCCACGAGGATTTCGGCGTTGGTCTGGCAATCGTCGACGATGAGGATTTTTCCGCCTTGAACGGGATGGTTCATAAACCCCTCCGATAATCATTTCGTGTCGTTTAGCGGCCGCCGGCACGGCGGCCTTGGAGTTGCTGGCAATCGGGGGGCCGCCGTGCCGGCGGCCGCTAAACAATATCCACTAACCGTCGCCGTGCGGAGTCATCGGGTATTGGTGTCCAGCCGGGGACCGCCGCCGGCGGCGGCCGTCGTCGGCCGGTGTTCTGACGCCGCCCGAAGGTCGCGGGGGAGAGTAAACGTCATGATCGTGCCGCCCCCCGGCCGGTTCTCGGCCCAGATCCGGCCCTGATGGGCCTCCACGATCTCGCGGGAAATGGCCAGTCCCAGGCCGGTCCCTCCCGCGCCGGTGCGGGTCTTGCTCGATTGGATGAATTTATCAAAAATGGCCGTTAATTCGTCCTCGGGGATGCCGGGCCCCCGATCGGCAACGCTCACCGACACCTCTTTCTCCGTCTCCCGGACCGTCACCTCGATGGTTTGCCGATCGGGAGAAAACTTGATCGCGTTGCCCAGCAGATTCCGCAGGACCTGTTTGATCTTGTCGGGATCCAGGTAGAGCGTAATGGAATCGACGTGCTCGGGAAGGACGATGGCGATCTGCCGATGGACGACCAACGAACTGAATTCATCCACCGCCGCCGTGATCAGCGCCGCCAGATCGGTGGGCTTCGCTGCAATCACCGCGCAGCCGGCCTCGAGCTTCGACAAGTCCAGCAGGTCCTCCACCAGGGACAAGAGGATGCTGCCGCTCTGGTCGATCCGTTGGAAATACCGGAGCAGATCCTCCGGGGCGGCCGTGTTGGCCTTTTTCCTGCCGAAGGCGGCGAAACTGAGAATGCTGTGCAGCGGCGTGCGGAGTTCGTGCGAAACGTTGGCCAGGAATTGGCTCTTTGCCTCGTTGGCGATCTCCGCCGCCCGCTTGGCCTGTTTCAATTCCTCGTTCATTTGTGCGACGGCGTCGTAGCTCTGCTTGATCCGCATCATCGAGCGAACCCGCGCCGCCAGCACCTCCCGATGAAACGGCTTGGTCACGTAATCGTCCGCCCCCGAGTCCAAACCCTGGACGATGTCCTCCGACCGGTCGTTGGAGGTCACCAGGATCACCGGAATGGCCTGCAGTTGACCGTCGGCCTTCAACCGCCGACAGACCTCCAGACCGTCCATGCCGGGCATCAAAACGTCGAGCAGGATCACGTCCGGCCGCTCCCGGCCCGTGGTTTCCAGGGCTTCCGCGCCGCTGCGGGCCTGTAGAATCTCATACCCTTGCGCTGCCAACAACGCCTGCAGCAGACGCAGGTTTTCCACGGAATCGTCAACAATCAGGATCTTCGACATGGCCCCTGCCATGCTCGGAACGAGCGGTTCCAACCAACGGATTTTACAACCGCCGACGGTATTTTCTCGGTCCTCCGCCATCGCTCGACGCGACGTCTTAACGGCACCTCAATGAGTTCTGCTCCCCGGACAGGTCGCCCGAGGGACGACTCTAAGGAAAATATAGGTCGTCCCGGGATATCTTGTGCCAAGGAGGGGGTCAGAATCCGATTTTTCCTCGATTTGCAAGCGTAATCTGCATATCCCTCCGATAAGGAATTACCCGCGAAAAACAAGGCGGTGATAGTTATAATAAATGGCACATCCGTCCCCCCCGGCGGCTGAGTAACCGGTTTTCATGGAGATGGTTCTTCCGAGGAAGTTTGGAATCCTTATGTCGCCCCATTTCGGAATGTTGATCCTCGGTCATGGCACTCCGGAACCGCGGGGCCAAGAGGAGTTTTTGGAGCTGCTCCCCTTGGTCCGCCAGCAGGCGGGCGCCGCGGCGCTGGAGGCCGGCTTCCTGGAATTCGCCTCGCCCACTGTGGCCGAGGCGCTGGCCGCCCTGGCCGCCGCCGGCGCGCGGCGGATCGCGGCCGTGCCGGTGTTCCTGGCCGCCGCCGGCCACGTGGCCCGCGATATCCCTCCCGCGCTTTCCGCGGCGGCTCGAAGCCGCCCCCGCGTGCAAATCGAACTGAAACCGCACGTCGGCAGTCACCGGAACGTCGCGGCGTTGTCGGCGTTGCGCTATCATGAGGCGCTGGAGGGCCTGCCCGAGGTCCCCGCGGCAGAAACCCTGCTCCTGCTGGCCGCCCACGGCAGCCCCGAGCCGGAGGCCTTTTCGACGTGGAGTAACTTCGCCGAAGACCGGGCAAAATCCGTCCCGGGGCTATGCGTCGAGCCGTGCTTCGCCGTGTTGGGCCGGCCGCAACTCGCCGACGTCCTCCCCCCGTTGTTGAAAAAATCCTTCCGCCGGATCGTCGTCCAACCGCACCTCCTGCTCCACGGCCGGCTTTACGATAACGTGTGCCACGCGGTAGAACCATACCGTAACGAATATCCCGATAAAGAATGGATCGTTACCCAGCCGCTGGGGATCCATCCGTTGTTGGCCGAGGCCGTCGTCGATTTGGCAATGAATGAGGGGAGGGAATTGTAGAAATTTAAGGAGTCAAAATCATGTTCCTCGTCTGCGTCCACATCCACGTCAAGTCCGAGCATCGGGAGCCGTTCATCCGGGCCAGCCTGGAGAACGCCCGGTGCACGATCCGCGAGCCGGGCAACCTGCGGTTCGACGTCCTCCAGCAGGCCGACGCCCCGGACCGCTTCATCCTTTATGAGGTTTACCGCGACGAAGAGGGCGCCAAGGCCCACAAAACCACCCCCCACTATGCCCGCTGGGCCGAGACCGTTGCCCCGTGGATGGCCGAACCGCGCAAGAGCGTCAAGTATGCCGTACTTTTTCCCGAGGAGCCGGAACTCTGGAAAACAGTATGATTGCTACAGCGCCCGGCGGTAGCGTTTGGTGCGGCTGCCGAAGACCGGCGGCTTGGGAGGCGCGGGGGCGGATTCGTCGTCCTCGGCGTCGAGGTCCTCGGTGGGCTGGGGCTTGCTGTAGGCGATGAAACCGGGAAGCTCGTCGCGGACCAGCAGCCGGTCGATCCGCATTTCGATCCGCGTCAACTCGTTGCCCTCCTCGGGCGTGACGAAGGAGAAGGCCACGCCCTCGCGGCCCATCCGGCCGGCCCGGCCGACGCGGTGCACGTAGTCGTCGCAGAACTGCGGGATATCGTAGTTGATGATGTGCGAGATGTTCGTGACGTCGATCCCTCGGCCCACCACGTCGGTGGCCACCAGGTAACGGACCTTGCCCTCGCGGAAGTTCCGCATTACCCGGTCGCGGACCCGCTGTTGCAGGTCGCCGTGGATGGTGTCGGCCCCGCGAATTTTCTGGCTGAGCTTGTGGTGCAGTTTTTCGGTCCCCCGGCGGGTGCGGCAGAAGATGATCGCCTGCCGCGGCTGCTCCCGTTCGAGCAGTTTTACGAGCAGGGCGAATTTCTGCTCCGGATCGACGGTGAAATAATGCTGTTCGATCGTCTCGACGGCCAGGTTTTTCGGCGAGAAGTCGAGTACCTCCGGCTTGCGCATGTACCGTTCGGCCAGCCGTTTGATCGGCGGGGGAATGGTGGCGCTTAAGAGGAGTGTCTGCCGGTCGCTCGGGCAGCGGCGGAGGATCTTTTCGATGTCCGGCCGGAAGCCAATGTCCAGCATCCGGTCGGCCTCGTCGAGCACGACGACCTTCACGTCCTGGAACGTCAGGGCGCCCCGGCTCATCAGATCGAGGATCCGGCCCGGGGTTCCGACGGCCACCTCGGCCCCGTGGCGGAGCTGCTCGACTTGGCGGCGCAACGGTTTTCCGCCGTAGACGCCGACGATCCGCGCATCCCGGCCGGCGGCCAGTTTGATGCACTCGTCGCGGACCTGGACGGCCAATTCCCGGGTGGGGACCAGCACCAGGGCCTGCAATCCGCCGCCGGCACGGTGCGGCTGGAGGCGTTCGAGGATCGGGATGGCAAAGGCGGCCGTCTTTCCCGTGCCGGTCTGGGCCTGCCCCATCAAGTCCTCGCCCTGCAAGGCCTTGGGGATCAATCCCGCCTGCACTGGGGTGGGTTCCAGATACTCGGCCGCAGCCAGGGCGGCCAGCATGGTGGGCGAAAGCCCCAAGGCCGAAAAACCGCCCGTTTGCGGGGGGGGCCGGCTCGGGCGGCGCCGCTTTTTCCTGGACGAATTAGGAGGAGTCGATTTCAAATCTTTTACAGGAGGACAGGCATTCCTGCCTGTCTGTTTTCGGGAATATCTGGAGTCAAATTACAATATGAGCACTATACACAAACAAGCGAAATAACGCCAGCGGTCCTTGGCGATATTTTCTTACCGGTCTTGATCCGCCGGGGCGAAATGGATACAAGTTCGCCCTCTTCGTAAACCGAAATTAAGTTGCCGTCCCTCCCGACGGTCTTTTCACTTTGGCAGAAAGGAAGGTCCCTTATGCGGCGGCGTGATTTTCTGACCGGCATCGTGCTAGCATCGCTAGCGATACCCGCTTCGAGCCAGGCCGCTACGACGCGTTTCGACGCCGAGACCATGAAGGCGGCGCTGCGGACCACGCGGATCGAAGATCAAGGATTCATCGACGACGTGCTGGTCCTGGTCGGCAAGGGGGTCCTGCCTGCCGATCTGGTCGACAGCACCTTTGCCTGGGCGCGGCGGAAACACCGGCATCGCTTTCAGTACTTCAAGTACGGCCTGATCTACCGGGCGAACAAGTTGGGGATCCGGATATAAGAGGGATTCTCTGGAAAGCCGCGACCAGTGGTCGCGGTTACCGGGGAAAACCGAGAGATTTCATTCTTCTTTCGTTCCTTCTCCGCGACCACTGGTCGCGGCTTTCCAAGAGGAACCAATAACCGCCCTGTCCCTTTTATGCAAACACCATTCCCGCATAACCGACCACCCGGTTGCGCGGGCCGCCGGCCTCGGCGCTGGTGGCGTAGCCGATCAGTTCGCAGCGGCTCAGCGCGCCGAGTTGTCGCAGGGTCTCCAGGACGATCACGCAGCCGAACAGCCCACACATGCTGATGTGGTGGAGCTGCACCGTCTGGTAGACGTGCGCCGGGCGGAGCGTCTCGACGGCGTCCAGGGCGATGCGGTCCAGGAGCCGGTTCTCCCGGTCGGAGGCGAAGTGGTTCATGTCGCTGGAGACGACCAGCAGCGGCCGGGGATTCATCGGGCGGAGCACTCCCGCGATCTGCATGGCAAAGTATTGAAGATCGCCCAGCGATCCGCCGCCGATGGTGATCCCCACGACGCGGCACTCCGGGGCCAGCCGGGCCACCAGGGGCAGTTGCACTTCGACGGCGTGTTCCTGCCGGTGGGCGACCGCGTCAAGCTCCAAGCCCTCGACGGCCTCGGACAGCCGGAAGGCCAATTCCGGATCGGAGGCCAGCTCGCCGCCGGGGAAGAGCCAGCGGCGGTGGGGCGCAACGGCCCACGCCGCGCCGCCGGGTCGGTGCCGAGGGCTGAAAATGATCACTTGCGGCGGAATTTGCAGCCGGCTCCAGACCGCCGCCGCCAGGCGGCCGGAGTAGGTCCAGCCCGCGTGCGGCGTCAAGGCCCCGGCCCACGGCTCCGGCCGCGGCGGCTGGTCGAACATCACGTCGAGCGCCTGCTGTATCTCGGCGGCCGTGCCCGGATAGAACATCCCCGCCACCGCCGGCGGCCGCGTCTCGGGACCAGGAGGACAGACATTCTTGTCTGTCTCCTCGGTCGGACAGGAATGTCCGACCTCCTGCTCGAACGCTTTGGTAAACGGCCCGCGGATTGCGTAGCCCTCGAACCGCAGGACCTTCGTCCCGTCGTCCAACCAGGCGTCCAGCGGCAGTCCTGCCTTGATGCAGGTCTGCTGGAGGAACGTCCGGGCGTCGAATCCGTGCTCAGTGGCCACGCCGGGCAGCAACAGTCCGCGATTGCCGCCCCGCAGGACCTGCAATCCGTGCTTGCCGATGGTTACCTCCTTGACCCGATCTTCACCCCGGGCGGCGATCTCTTCCGGATGCCAGAGGAGCCAGACCTCCATGTCCAGCCGGCCCAGCTCGTCGGGAGCGATGGGCGGGAATCGGGGATCGTCCTTTGCCGCCCGGTCGGCCGCCTGGCTGACCGCCTCGGCCAGCGTGGCCTGGGGACTCAAGTATCCGCAGCACGAGCGGAGCCGGCCATGATCCTTCAGGCTGACGAACGCTCCGTAGAGCGGTTTACCGCCCGTCTCCGCCACGGCGTCTGCGAAGCGTTCGGGCCGCCGCCCTCGCACCACGGCCGCCACCCGCCGTCCCGCCGCCTGAAAGACCTGCAACTCCTCGTCGGCATTTAACCCCGGTTGATCGGATGGGGATGGATTCATGGAAATCACCTCAAAATTTAGACAAATCCTTTCGTTTTTTCTGCGAGGGCTATACGTATCATTTTGCATACCGCCCGATATCCACCGGCTGCCGCCGGGCGCCCCAGGCGCCGGGGGCGGCGTCGTACCGGCCGGCCAGCGGCGCTTGACAATATTGGCACTGGTTGGATTGGATTGCGTAGGAACGCAAGACGTAGCCGTCGCGCTCGATCACCGGCCGGCTGCAAGCGGGGCAGTAGGTGTTTTGATACTCGCCGGCCGAGACGTTGCCGAGGTAGATATAACGCAAGCCCTCCTGACGCGCCAGCTTGTAGGCCATAAGCAGCGTGGCAAAGGGCGTCGCGCCGCGGTCGTTCAGTTTAAAATCCGGATGGAACGCCGAAAAGTGCAGCGGCACGTCCGGCCCCAAGTGCTCGGCGATCCACGTGCACATCCGCCCGATCTCCTCGGGCGCGTCGTTGGCCTGGGGGATGATGAGGTTCGTGATCTCGACCCAGACCGCGCTCTCGCGGACGAGCCATTGCATGGTGTCCAGCACCGGCTGTAACCGGCCGGCGCAGTATTGGCGGTAAAAATCGTCGGCAAAACCCTTCAGATCGACGTTGGCGGCGTCCATGAACTCAAAGAAGGCCGGCCGCGCGGCGTCGCTGATGTAGCCCGAGGTCACCGCCACGGTCTTCACGCCTGCCGCCCGGCACGCCCGGGCCGTGTCGATGGCGTATTCCGCCCAGATGATCGGGTCGTTGTAGGTGAAGGCGACGCTCTTACAGCCCAGTTGCACCGCGGCCGCGGCGATAGTCTCGGGCAAGGCCGCCTGGCAGGCCGCCTCGACGTCTTTCGACCGCGACATTGTCCAGTTCTGACAGAAATTGCACCCCAGATTGCAGCCGGGCGTGCCGAAGGAGAGGACCGCCGTGTTCGGATAAAATTGGTACAGCGGTTTCTTCTCGATCGGATCGATGCAGAATCCGGTGCTTCGTCCGTAGGTGGTCGAAACCACCTGCCCGCCGCGGTTTTGGCGGACGAAGCAAAATCCCCGGTCGCCCGGCCGAAGGACGCAATGCCGCGGACAGACGTCGCAAACGATCCGCTCGGGGTCCTCCGTCTCATGCCACCACCCGCCGGATTTGATCCCGTCCGCGGATGGGGGATCGGGGGGTGGCGCTGTGACTCCACGGGACATGGCGGGCATCCTTGGTTTCCAAAAAAACACGCCAAAAAAGGGCGTAGATTTCCTTATCGGAGGAGCGCAGTCAAGGATACACCTTTTTTACGGAGCCGCAAGCGGCTTTTTTCGCATCTTCCCCCTTCCCCCTTCCGTCCGCCGCCTTTAAGGTGAGGGATCATGCCTTCCGCCTCCCCCTCCGAAACCGCCGCCGCTCCGCGCCGCGTCCTGACGTTGTTCGATTCCACGTGCATCATCGTGGGAATCATCATCGGCACGATGTTTTACGAGACGTCCCCACTGATCGCCAAGGGGACGGCTTCCGCGGCCGCGTTTCTCGGCATCTGGGCGCTCGGCGGAGCAATCTCGCTGGTGGGGGCCTTGTGCTACGCCGAATTGGCAACGCGGTTTCCTGAGGAAGGCGGCGATTACGTCTATTTGACTCGCGCTTTCGGCCGGCCGATGGGCTTTCTGTTCGCCTGGGCCGATTTATGGATCATCCGGCCGGGCTCGATCGGGGCCATCGCTTACGTCTTCGCCCGCTACGCCGACGCCCTGTGCCATTTCGGCCGCCCCGCGATCGCGTTGCCGGTCTATGCCGCCGGAGCGGTCGTCTTTTTGACGTGCATCAACCTCCTGGGCGTCCGCGAAGAAAAGTGGACCCAGAACCTGCTGGCCGTGCTGAAGATCCTGGGGCTGGCGGCGATCTGCGCCGTGGCCCTCGGCGCAACCCCACCCGCGGAGCAGCCGGTGGGACCCGCCCCGCGCGAGGCAAGCTGGGGATTGGCGTTGATCCTCGTCCTCTACGCCTACGGCGGCTGGAACGAGTTGGGTTACGTGGGAGCCGAAGTCCGCCGTCCGGAGAAGAATTTGTTGCGGGCCTTGGTCCTCGGAATCCTGGCCGTGACGGTCCTCTACGTGCTGGCCAGCGGCGCTTTCGTTTGGGTGTTGGGTTTCGCCGGAGTGCGACAATCGTCGGCCGTGGCCGCCGAGTCCATGAAGCGGGTTTTCGGCGAGCCGGGCGGCCGGGCCATCAGCCTCTTGATCTGCCTCTCGGCGCTGGGCGCAATGAACGGGCAGCTCTTCACCGGCGCCCGGATCGCCTACGCCTTCGGCCGCGATCACCGGGCGTTCCGACTGCTCGGCCGATGGAATGCCGCCCGAGGAATACCCCCCGGCGGCCTGTTGGTCATGGCCCTGGCGGTTTTGATCCTCCTCGGCCTTCTCGTCCTCCTCGGACAAGGCGAACAGGGGTTTTTGAGCCTGGTCTATTTCACCACGCCCGTCTGTTGGACGTTTTTCTGTCTCGTCACGTTGGGATTAATGGTTCTCCGATTCAAACAACCGGCAGTCCTCCCGCCCTATCGCGTCCCCCTCTATCCGTTGCCGCCGTTGCTGTTCGCCGGCGTGAGCCTCTTCCTGGTCTATTCCGGCGTTGCCTACGCGATTGAAAAACGCGATCCGATCATGTATCTTTCCTTGGCGATCCTGGCGGCGGGCGGGATCGGCTGCTTCATTTTCCGGAACCGCGACGGCGTGGAGGTTTAATCGATGTCCGACGCTCCCGAGGTGAAACCGGCCCGGCCGCAACGGCTCTCCTTCCGCTTTGCCCGGGAGGACGACCGGCTGGCCCTGCGGTTCGGCCGCCGGCCTTCCGGCCACGGGTGGGGCCTCGGTCTATGGTTGATCGGGTGGACCGTCGGCTGCGTCGTTCTGGTGGGCGTGGTCGTCAAGGAACCGAAGGTCTTCACTTTCTTGTTTGCCGTTCCCTTTTGGGCCTCGTGGATTTTCGTCTTCTGCCTGGTTCTCAACGAACTGTTCAACTGCGAATACGTGTTGCTGGACCGGCAGGGTCTGGCGTTCGAGCGGTGGGTGCTGGTCCGGCTCTCCTCGCGCCGCGTGCCGTTGGAGGAGATCCAATCCTTCGCGAGTTATGAAAAAAACCTGCGCCAAGAAGGAAGCCTTCCCCCCGAGGGCATTGAGGCGCAAACGCTCGGTAAACCGCTGCTTTTCGGCGAGGCAAAATCCGACGAGGAAAAGGCTTGGCTCCTGGATCAATTGAACGAGCATCTGGCAGTCCTCCACGGTGGCCGGCCAGGTCGGATCGAAGGAGACACAGATCGTGTTACCGAGCGAGTTGCCCGGGCAAAAACCGAAGCGGAAGAGCCGGCCGCGTTGGAACCGATCCCCGCTGGCCGCGGATTGGCGTTGAAACCTTCCCCTCAGCCCGTTTCCCCGCCCAGCGATTGCCGTTGGATGCGCGAGGACAGTTTTAGCGAAATAAGCTTATTTCAGGAAGGCAAATTTTCTCCGTCCGCCGTCGGCGGACTGCTGTTCATCAACCTGTTTTGGAACGGGATCGTCTCCGTCTTTGTTGGAGTTTTATTGGGCGTTGCGCCCATGGACAATCCGGTTCCGGATGCCATGTGGTGGTGCCTGTTCTTTTTTCTGATCCCCTTTGAAGTCATCGGCGCGATCATGTTCTTCGGCCTGCTGATTCATCTGTTCGAACCCGTCCGCCGCACCCGGTGGACTTTCGGCCGGGGAGAAATCCAGTGCCGCTGGACTTGGCTCGGGATCGGGCTGCGGCGGCGGTACGAGTTCCTCGGACTCGACCGGCTCGAAATCAGCGAATCCGTTAAGAAATACACCCTCTCGTCCCCGACGGGCAAGGAACCGGGGCATCGGCTGAAGCTGATCGACGCCGACAATGTGGAACTCTGCTCGATCAACAAACTCACCGAAGGCGAGGCCCGGTGGATCGGCGACGTGTTGCTCCGCGAGCGGCCCCTGTGGTTCGGCGGGCGTTGATTAGAGGCAGATTGTTCATGTCATTCCGTTTAGCGGCCGCCGGCACGGCGGCCTCGGCGTTTTTCGCGATTCAGGGCCGCCGTGCCGGCGGCCGCTAACCGTCATAACATCTTCCAATTCCACTCTGGCTGGGAATATCTCTCGGCAACGAGTCGCGTGACCGACGCCGGGGGCCAATCCGAACGGGGATCCGTTGCCGCCCACGCTTGGATCAACGCGTTGCCGAGGACTTCCCGGGAAAGCGGCAGATTCGTCACGAACGCGGCGTGGTCCCGGCCGGCGCGGTACGCCGGCGTCCGCGGCGGTGTTTTTAAATAATGACCGATCTGTTCCGACGGGAATTGATAAAGGAGCGTCCCGTGATAGAGAAAATTCCGGCGCCGGGCGCGCATGCTGTTGCCGGAAAATTTTCGATCGCCGAAAACCAGGTCGCTCGTTCCGGCACAGCGGACCTCCGGACAAAAACAGTGCAATGCCGCCGCAATCACGTTCAGGACGAAGGAATGGCAGTGTGCCACGGGCCGCAGTTCGGGACGCTGTTGGTAACTGAGCACCAGCGCGTACATCAGGCATCCCGGGCCGGCGACGATCGCCGCCCCGCCGCTGGGGCGACGCAAGATGGGAACGCCATGCGCCCGACAGGTCTCCACGTGCACTTCGTCGTCCACGCGCGAGGACCGGCCCACGACGACCAGCGGCACGGGCGATTCCCAGAGTCGGAGGATTTCCCGCGGCGCGGCGGCGGCCTCCGCTTCCTCGAGCAGCGCTTCGTCCAGCGCGAGATTCTCCGCCGGCATCGGCAAGGTCAAATTGAGATATTGCATGGTTCTGATTATAACGATTAGGCAAGGAATCGTTCCAACCCTATGGTACCCGGCGTCTTGGGGAAAAAGGGCGTTTTCCTATGTCGGCCGGGTGGGTGAAAAACTTCAGATTTATCCTTCCGCTGCAACTTGCTGCCCGGATTAGAGTTGGGACACGTGTTAAACTTTAAGGGCTTCTCGACGGTTTGCCCTGGGGAAGAATTTCTGGCAGAGTATCTTAATAAGCTATAAATGGTTAGGTCAATTCCCGGTCCGTTCCGAAGCTCGGGTTTCGGAAGGGGATGGAGAGTGAACAAATGTCTCCACGCCGGGGCGTGGGGATCCGAAAACATTTTTTTCCTGCACGTTCCAAGAGGTGGCGTATGAACACTTTTCTCCGATGTCTTGCCGTCGCTGCGATGGCCGTTATTTTCCTCGGCGCCGCGGAGGCCCGGGCTTGTTCGGGCTGCGGGGGGCCGGCCACGACGTATTATTCCGGCGCCGTGACCGCCTCGTATCCTTTGGAGAGTTGCGGTCAGGAATACAAGATCGTCTATCAGACGGTCTACGAGCAGCGGCAAATGACCGCCTATCGCCTCGAGTACGAGACGGTCTATGAGGAGCGGCCCGTCACGACGTACAAACCCGTCTGGGAGACTCAGGTCCGCGAACAACGGTACCGGGTCGCCAAGCCGGTGATCGAGACCGCCGAGCGGGAAGAATACTACACCGTGCAGAAGCCGGTCTGGGAAACCGAGATGCGGGACGCCAGCTACACGCGGATCCGTTACGTCCAGGAGACGGCCGAGCGGGAGGAGCGCCAGGTCGTCAACCGTCCGGTGTGGGAGACCGCCGAGCGCGAGGAGGCCCACACCGTGATGAAGCCGGTCTGCGAGACCTCCACCCGGACCGAAACCTACACCGTGATGCGGCCGGTGACCACCTGCCGGACGCAAATGGTCGATCAGGGCGGCTGGGTGGACCAGACGGTCTTCCAGGCCCAGGCGCCGGCCACGCGGCTCCGCTGGGTGCCGGGCAGTTGCGCCGTCGATCCGGCCACCGGGGCGAGCGTGTATCAGCGGGCGGGCCTGTATTGGGTCCAAGAGCCCCGCGGCGCGTACGTTACGCAAAAGATCTGGCAGCCGAACGTCGTCGCCCAGCAAATCCAGGAGACCAGAATGGTCCCGCAACTTGAAGCCCGGGAGGTCCCCGTGCAGACCCTCCGTTACGTCCCTGAGACCATCGTGCGGAAGGTGCCCGTGCAGACCTGCCGGATTGAGCAGGAGGTCGTCGTCAATAAAATTCCCTACACGGTGATGAAGCCGGTCGAAGAACGGGTTGAGCAACAAGTTCCCGTGCAGGTCTGCCGTTGGGTGACCGAGCGGCAGGTCCGCCGCGTGCCGGTGACCAGCTACCGCATGACCTACGAAGAGCGGATCCAGCAGATCCCCTACAAGGTCTGCCGCATGGTGCCGGTGGAAGAAATAATCCGGGTGCCCCGTTGCGTTGAAAAGCGGATTCCGATAAACTATGCGTATTCTGTCCCCCGGGTGGTATGCTACCGCGTACCGATCGACGCCTGCGGCAATCCGATTGTCGTGTCGGAGGCGGCTACGGGGGGGACCGATATGGTTCCCGTGCCGGAATTGCACTCCTCGTCTCCTGCCAAAGCGGAGGGCGCGCCCCGAAAGACATTTTCTTCGAAGGAACCCACTCCTGCGCTGAAATCCGGCGAACCATCGAAGTCCGAAGCGAACCCTGCTCCGCAGCCGGTCGACGACACCGTGAAACCGGCGTTGCCGTCCGGTTCGGCAGAATAACGATTTTCGCCCTAAACTGGGGGCAGGAAGGGCCGGGGCACAGATCCTTCATGGATTTGTGCCCCGTTTATTTGCGCGGAAGGCTTACCTCAGCGGCGGATTGACAGTCCTTCTTTCACGACAATAATTGGTTTCTGTGAATCGTGACGCTGGACGCCGGTCATTCTGACGGGCAACGACAACGGATCAACCTCAAACAACCTTGCTTTCCTTCATGGCCCCACTGCCGGAAAACACCGAGGATCTCGCCGGGAAACGGATCGCCATCGTCGGCAAACTGGCGAGCATGGGGCGGCGGGAGGCGGGGCAACTGCTCCGGCGGCACGGCGCGGCGGTGCTCGATCGCCCCGATGCTTCCGCGGACCTGGCGGTCATCGGCGAGGACGCCTTTCCGCTGCCGGAGGGCGAGGATCTGGACGCCCTGTTCGACGAGCCGACCCGGCAGGCGGCGGAATCGGGCGCCCTGGAGATCCTGACCGAAACCCAACTCTGGCAGCGGCTGGGACTGGTCGAGTTCGAGCAGGGCATCCACCGGCTTTACACGCCGGCGATGCTGGCCGATCTGTTGGGAGTTTCGGTGGCGGTGATCCGCCGGTGGCATCGCCGGGGATTGATCGTTCCGGTCCGCGAGGTCCGGCGGCTGCCCTACTTCGATTTCCAGGAGGTGGCCACGGCCCGGCGCCTGACCGAACTGCTGGCGGCCGGCGTTTCGCCCCGGAACCTGGAGAAAAAGCTCGAGCAACTGGTCCGCTATCTGCCCGGGGTCCGCCGCCCGCTTGCGCAGCTCTCGGTGATTGTGCAGGGCAAGCAGATTCTGTTGCGGCAGGGCGAGGGACTGGTCGAGCCGGGCGGTCAGATGCGGTTCGATTTCCCCGCCGCCGACGAAGAGGAAACTCCCGCGAAGCGCCCCTTGCCCAACACGCCCGAGCAGATGGCGCACCTGGCCGAGGAGTTGGAGGAGGACGGGCAACTGCCCGCCGCCGCCGAGATGTACCGCGCGGCGATGGCGGCCGGCGGCCCCAAGCCCGACTGGTGCTTCCAAACGGCCGAACTGCTCTACCGCCTGGGCGACCTGGCCGGCGCGCGGGAACGCTACTACATGGCCATCGAACTGGACGAGGATTACGTCGAGGCCCGGGCGAACCTGGGCTGCCTGCTGGCGGAGTTGGGACAGCGGGACCTGGCGATTGCGGCCCTGGAAGGCGCCTTGCGCTTCCATCCCGATTACGCCGACGTCCATTACCATCTTGCCCGTACGCTGGACGAAACGGGCCAGCCCGACGGCGCCCGGGAGCACTGGGAACGGTTCCTGGCCTTGGCCCCGGAAAGCCCCTGGGCCGACGAGGCGCGGCGGCGGCTGACCACGCTTGACCGCAGTTGAAGCGGGAGGTCAGAATGCGCCAATGGAATTCAAGCCGCGTCAGCGGCATCATATGAATCGCCGGGGGTAGAACCCCCGGAAATGAAACGCCAATCCAATCTTAGCCGCGTTAGCGGCGACACATTGCGATTCTCAAGCGGCACTCATCAGTTGGTCATCAAAAGTTGAAAAAAGCACGGGAGGTCCCCAGGAAGGGGTGGTTTTTCGCCGGCGACGCTCTCATGCGGAGCGTGATGAGTACGGCCGTTGGGTCATTGTCCGGCCATGCCGTCCCTTGGACAGGTTGTTCTTCGGTCCCTTGGGGGAGGCTGTTGCTCAACAAAAGCGGAATTTTCCACGTTTTTTTTCTTCTGCCAGTCCCTTTTGCATCGGCGACCAGCGAAAAATAGGCGCATAGTGTCCCCGCTGTGGGAGGTATTCTTTCAGATTGCCAAAGATCGTATACTATACTAATGTACATTATAGCAAGGCATGGCCGATTTGCAAGGGATTTATTGGGCCACTTGAGTGGAATGCGGCCGATGGCAGGATTGGGGATTCGAGAGGAGCTTTTTCCCCTTTTCGGCATCTATCCGGAAACCATAAAACGCATGGCTTATGGATTCCGGGATCACGAGTTCTTCGAACTCAAAATTTACGTCCTCCATGAAGCCAGAAGCGCTTTAGTCGGATGAACCTTAAAAAGAGAGGCACCTCCCTACGTTTCGCCAAGTGCAACCCAGGGGGGGAAGAGAGAAGGGAGGTTGGTAACGGCGCGATTTCTCTTGCTCTCTTCCCCCTTCTCCTTAAGAGGCGTATTCTTGCGAGCAGTGGCTGCATCCATATGAGGGGCAGGCTCCCACCTTAGTGGTTGGTTTGAGGGCGATTCTTCATGCCATTTTCCAGTCCCACTCCCCCGGAGGGTTGCTACCGATTCACGGGGAATTTAGTATAAGATTTCAGGAAGTCTCAATCGGGTAAACAATCGGGGAGGAGTTGAGGGTTCTCCTTCCGGGTAATACGTGTGGAGATGAGTGATTCCCGTCATGGTACCCGTCAATGCGGAACAGATTGGTCAGCGCGCCTTCGACCTGGGGCTGATCACGGAAAGTCAACTTCGCGACGTTTGGGCCTCTTTCGGCAGCCGATCCGTCGACGTGGAACTTTTTCTGCAAACGCTGTTGCGCCGCGAGTTGTTGACGAACTACCAGAAAGAGCGGCTGCTGAACGGCGACAGGACGGGATTCTTTTACGACAAGTACAAGGTCCTCTATTTTGTCGGCAGCGGGACCTTTGCCCGGGTGTTCCGGGCCGTCCATAACGAAACCGGCGAAGTCCGGGCCTTGAAAGTCCTGCGGAAGCGCTTCAGCGATCAGCCTGCCCAGTACGTCCGCTTCGTCCGCGAAGGCCGGGTCGGATGCTCGTTGCGTCATCCGGGCATCGTCCGCGTGGACGACGTTATCTCGCACGGCCGGATGCATTACATGGTGATGGAGTTCGTCGAAGGCCGCAATCTGCGGGAGTTCGTCCGCGTCCGGGGAAAACTGCACACCCTGGAAGCCACCCGGCTGATGTTGGACATCACCGACGGAATGCGCTACGCCTTCGAACACGGCGTGACGCACCGCGATCTGAAGATGAGCAACGTGCTGGTCTCCAGCCGGGGACAGGCGAAGTTGGTGGATTTCGGCCTGGCCGCTCTGGACGAGATGCTCACTGAGGACGAGTTGGACAAGCTGCCCAACGTCCGCACCATCGACTACGCGGCCCTGGAGCGGGTAACCGGCGTGCGGAAAGACGACACCCGCAGCGACATTTATTTCCTGGGCTGCATCTATTACAACATGCTGACGGGAGTGCCGCCGCTGGTCGAGACGCGGGATCGGCTCCAACGTTTAAGCCGCCAACGGCTGGTCGAGGTCGTTCCGATCTTGAAGCTTGATCCTTCGATCCCGCATTTAGTGGCGATCATCGTCAACAAAGCGATGGCGCTCGATCCCAGCCGCCGCTACCAATCGCCCGCGACGATGCTGGCCGACCTGGAAATCGCGGCCCGCCGGCTCCAGGAGATGCAGGCCGAGCAGGACCGGCCCGCCCTGGACGACACCCAGGTGGAAAGCGGCGACTCCTCCCCTTCGCTGGCCGGCGTCCCGATCGGCTACACGCTGCTGGTCGTCGAATCCGACGGCCAGATGCAAGATATCTTCCGCAAGGGATTCAAGAAGGCGGGGTATAAAGTCCTCCTGACGAGCGATCCGCACCACGCGCTCAGCCGGCTGGATGGAGATCCTGCCGCGGCGGACTGTGTGGTGTTTAACGCCCAACTGCTCGGCCAGTCCGCTCTGAAAGCTTTTAACGACCTTGGCCGCAACGGCAACACCGCTCATCTGCCCGCCGTGCTCCTGCTCGACGAGATGCAGAAAGGCTGGAAGGCGCACGCCAAACTGGCCCCGCATCGGCTGGTGCTGGACATGCCGCTGAAGATGCGTCAGCTTCGCGAACACATCGGCCGGCTGCTCCTCTCGCTTTCCGACGCCAAAAAACCGGGTGCCCCAAAGTAGACGGTCAATTGACGCCGCCGGACGGGAATCTATAATGGTCGTAAAGGAGAAGACTCATGGCGAATACCTTGGAATTCACGGATCAGAACTTCAACACAGAGGTCCTCCAAGCGAATGAACCGGTCCTGGTGGACTTCTGGGCTCCGTGGTGCGGACCCTGCCGGATGATTGCCCCGGTGGTCGAGGAACTTGCGGCGGAAAACGCGGGGAAAGTGAAAATCGGAAAAGTCAACGTCGATGAAAGTCCCAACACCGCAACCAGTTACGGCATCAGCAGCATCCCCACGTTGATGCTCTTCCATAAGGGCGAAGTCGTCGATCGTTTCGTCGGCGTTCAACCCAAAAAACGGCTTCAAGAAGCACTCACGCAGACCTTGGGGTAACAGAGAATTCCCAGTCCGCCTTCTCTTTCAATCCCCGTGACCGCTCGTCGCGGCATTTTTGATTGGTTTTTGACCAATTCAACGAGATGGCCCTGATTGGACGCGAGAGTTTCGCCATTCTACTGCGATTGCCTGTTTTTACAGGTCGGGACCGTTTTTTCTCGATTCCGGTTAATATAAAGATATTCCCAGCCGATTTAGTAAGCCGGGAAATTTTTTCTGAATACGCAGAATTTATCGAGCAATTGCCCCCACGAGGCGGGTAGTGTCCAGAACCACTTGGGAAAATACGCATCGGTCAGAGGCGGCAAGCTCCCCATCGCCGACCCCTGGTACCCGGATTGACGCGGCACATTCGATCGATGTCCGGGCCGAAGCGTCGCCGGACTACTCTGCGCCGGAGGATTCTCTTCCGCCGATCGCCTCGGCGAACGCCCCGGAGGAAGTGGAGGAACAACTGCACCGCCAGGCGGCCCAGTTGGCGGAATATCTCCGGAGGCGTCAGCGCGAACTGGATCACCGAGAGGCCTGCCTGAAC